>JAQTRN010000059.1 GCA_028711795.1 Dehalococcoidales bacterium
CATCGCTACCGGCTGGTGGAGCCCAGTGGGACCTCACTCCGCACGGGTAACCGGCTGGGCGGACGAAAGCGACCTGCCTTTTGAGGCCAGGTTCGAATACGGTCTGGACGATTCCTACGGGAATGTTACTCCCTGGCAGGAAGGCGTTCCGGTGAGCGAGTTCAGCGCCCCGATTGAAGGGTTGAACTCCGGCGACGTGATTCATTTCCGGGCGGTGGCCAGGACAACCGGACCGGACGTGTTTACGATTTACGGCGAAGATAACTGGCTGACCTTCACCCCGAAGGCGGGCCGGTCGCAAGGTCATATTGTGAGCTAAGGAACAAACATGGAAAACTACGTTGTCGCCAATTTAACCAGTACTCCCGCCCTCTCCGCTGAAGGAGGCGGCCGGGATATTGCCATTGACCATGATGGCAAGTTATGGGTGGTTTACTCCAAAAAGCCAGCGGGAATCAATTACCACCAGATTTACGCGGCCTTCAGTTCGGACAACGGACAGACTTGGGCTGAGGAGAGAGTTTCTTTTGGCTATGATAACAAGCATCATTTCTTCCCGGCGATTGCGGTAGATGCCTTCAACAATCTGCATATCGTCTATACCTCGACCGGGCGAGCACCTTTCGCCACGCGGTGGGGCACCTTTTACAGGATGCGAGGCCTTGGCGGCTGGGAAGCCGAGGAGACGGTCGCTCTCCTGGATGTGGCTAATCCGGGACAGGATTATCCCGCTATCGCTGTAGGTGTCGCAGATACCGTTCATGTCGTCTGGGCTGGGTTGGGTTGGGGGACTCATCCAACCATCAAGAATATCCAGTACCGAGCAAAAATCGGCGGCAGTTGGGGAAATGTTGAGCAGGTCACGGATATGCCTGGTATCCAGGACTGTCCGTCCATCGCAATAGACTCCTTCGGGGCAGTTCATGTCGCCTGGCACGGAGTCGGCTGGGGAACTAACGCCGGATTCAAACAAGTTGCCTACGGCCATGGTCCGGCTGCCTGGATAACGGAGAACGTAACCGACACTCCGACTAACAATTACCAATCACGCATTGCACTGGATTCTGGAGACAGCCCTCATGTGGTTTATTACGATGCTAACGCCGATGTTATTTTTTACGCCAAAAGAGCCGGGGTAATCTGGGGAAACACGGAGCAGGTTTCACAACCTGATGCTTCGCTTTACGGGTACCCATCCATTGCGCTTGACAGGGACAACAACATCCACGTCGCCTGGACCGGACTCGGCCAGGGATTGAGCGAAGACTACGGCAACCTCTGGTACCGGAAGAAATCCGGTGTTACCTGGCTGGAAATAAAGAATATTACCGCCAGCGAAAGCAACGATCAACAATCAGTTTCTTTGCTCTGGGCTTCTTACCCCGAGGTTGGAGGCATTAAAAGCAACGTGCTCCCGAACTATGCCCTTATGGTTTGGGAAGCAATGGGGGAAGCCATCTTGTTTGCCAGGTCGCCTGAATATGCCCGGCCTGCGTCGAGGTCGCAGGGACACATTATCAGCTAAAAGGAAGGTAAGAGATGAGATATTCGGTGATTTCAAAAGGCCTGCCCCTGGACCGCATCGAGACCGAGGTAAAGAAGGTTGGCGGACGAGACATAAATAAAACGCTACTTCTCGGGCAAATCTTCTGCGAGATGGACGAGGAACAGGCGAAAACGCTTTCGAGAATACCCGGGCTGGTAGTAAAGCTCATGAAAGAGTACAAGACCAACCAGGTCGCGACAGAGCTTCCCGCAGTAGAGAATATCTCCGATGTGTTCTACCTTCTGCGTTCTTATTTCGCTATTCCCCTCACCGGAGTCGGACTTACGGTGGCTGTCCTGGACAGCGGTATCAGGAAGTCGCACCAGTCTCTCGGCGCCAAAGTTATTTACGAGGAGAATTTCTCCGGTTCGCCGACTGCCGGGGATGTTTTCGGGCACGGTACGCAGGTGGCCTTCATCATTGCCGGCGGCATGCACGCCCCGGGTGAGAAGGCAGGGGTATCTCCGGGAGCATCCATCATGAACATCAAGGTTATTGATGATACCGGTGTCGGCAGTGACGAGGGGATAATCCTGGGCATCGATAAGGTATGCCACCTGGCGGAGGAGGCCAGGAGACAGGGACTTGTCCCTACGGATGAAATGTATCCCAACATCATCAACCTCAGCGTCGGTGGTGAGGATGACGGTGATCCGGATAACCCGGTAAGAATCGCCTGCCGCCAAGCCAGCCAGGTCTATGGGCTGGATGTCGTCGCCGCGGCGGGTAACTTCGGCCCGAAGCTGACGACGATTACATTACCTGCCTGTGATCCTGAAGTGATTGCAGTGGGAGCGGTGGAAACCTCCGGCGAGCTGGTCGCATGGGACAAGTCTTCGCGTGGTCCCACGGTGCAGGGGGAAACGAAGCCTGATTTCGTCATCTGGGGTACAAATTTGGAAATGGCAAGCGATAAGGCTGATGACGAGTTCATAACCAAGTGCGGTACCAGTTTTGCCGCGCCGATGCTGGCCGGTCTGACCGGTCTGCTCAGGGAGAGCGGGCGGCGAGCTTACGGCGAAGGCTGGCTTTTCCGGTGGACCCAGGCCAGAGAGGTGGGACAGTATTTCTCGACCAAGCCGCAGGATGCCCCGCTGAACAAGGACAACACTTACGGCTATGGACTGCCGGCCATGGGAACGATGCTGGGACAGATGAGTGGCGTCAATCAGTCCTCCCAGGGCGGAATGGAGATGTTCCCGATGGTCATGATGATGGCAATGATGTCCGGCTTGATGGGAGGTTTTTAGATGATTAGTAGTGAATTGGTTCAATCCCTGGTAGCCCTGGGCGGCGTCCCGCTGATCTTGGGGCTGGTCCAGCTTTTCAAGCCTTTCGTCTCCGATACCCGATATTACCCGCTGCTGGCAGTGGCGTTCGGGCTGGTCATCAACCTCATAGCGGGCTGGACTCTTGGGGCAAGCACCGGCTCGGACTGGACGGCGGCGCTTTTCAACGGCATCACCGCCGGCATGGCCGCCAGCGGTCTTTATTCTACCGGTTCAACACTGAAAGAAGGATCCGAGGCGGACAAGAATAACCGCCCCAAAGAAGGTGGAGATAATGAAACTGACTAAAAACCTGGCCATCGCCTTGGAGACGGTGGGGTGTTTTATTACCCTTGCCGGGGTCGTTACCGAATGGGCGACCCATGCTGACTATGGCTATTGCATTATAACCGGCGGCGCGTTGGTCGTTACTTTCGGCGGCATGATTTTCGCCAAATGCATGAAACGTAACTGGCATGATGAGGATAAAGATTAATGAGCCTGTTGTTAAAGGGAGTCGCCAGACTCTCTCAGCTTGAAGTAGATACCGGCAAAGACTGGGAGGCTAAAGAGATTACTAATCTCCGCTCTGTAGCCATTGCAATGGCGCACGGCGATATTGCTTTCCGCGGTGTCAGTGTAATGGAGAAACTTGCCGCTGATGCCGGCAAGGGCCACAGCTTCTTAAGGAGCCGCGGTCCGGGACTGTCTCCTGTCTGGCAGGATATTGAGAGCCTGGTGCAGTACATGACCGGCGCCGTAAACCGGGCGGCTGCTTTTGATTTATCGATTCCTTCTCCGGCGGTGTCTTACTCTGCCCAGCAGGCATCCAGCCCACCCGGTAGAGCTTCAGTCGGTGTCCTCTCCCCGCCCGAACCGGAAATCATTGTAACCACCCTGACCGGTCCAGGCGGCGCAGTGACTTCATCGCCGTCCCTGGATGCTCCGGTTCCGGAGGTATCGAGGCAAGTGGCGATCGGCACGCCGGTAGGAGGTGCTGTCGCCGATGACGGCGGCGTTCAGACGAATGAAACGGTACAAGCTAACAATGACGCTGCTAATGATATGGTACTACTGCCAGCGGTACCAGCGGTAAGTGACGCTTACTACTTCGGCAGTCCATCGCTCTGGGACTGGCTCGAACTGAGGATGGGCACAGCTGGCAACGGCACTTGGGACATCACCTGGGAATACTGGAACGGAGCTGCCTGGCAGCCGCTTCCCGATGTCATCGACAATACCAGCGGCTTCAAAGTCAGCGGAACCAGGCTCGTGACGTTTACCCGGCCGCTTGATTGGGTACAGAACACAGTTGGCGGTATTGCCAACCTGTACTGGACCAGAGCTCGGGTTTCGACCTACGCCAGTATTGTCACCCAACCCAAGGGAACCAGGGCTTTCACCTGGATTAAGCACTGAGGAGCAAGAACATGAATCCAACTGAAGAAGCGAGATATGAGCGGCTGAGAAGGCTGGGCCAGGAGCTGCACATTCCTATCTCCGAGACCTTCTGGGAGCTTGAGGTCAAGGATGGAGATGGGATGGTTATTCAGCACCTGAAACAGCGCAGCCACAGCTGGGTGAGAAATGCCTATAACCATATGTTCAGCCAGCTCTCCGGCAAGAACGCCAACTATGGCACCTTCGGGCCGGGTTATTTGAATGTCAAGGACACGAGCGGCACACTGAGGCAAGCCGCTGCTCCGGTAGGCCAGAGCGACACTGATATTGATGGAACCACTTACGGCTATCGTGGGCCGGCGGGCAATGATACCTGGGGCATCCAGGTAGGCTCCGGTATAAACCCTGAGAGCTTTGAGGATTACATGCTTCAGACCAAGATCGCCAATGGAGTCGCCGCCGGTCAGATGAGCTACATCGAACAGGACCCGCATGTCATCGCCTATAACGCCGGTACAAAGGTGCTTTCCAATACGATGGTCAGGTATTTCAACAATAACAGTGGCGCGGATGTTTCCGTCAACGAAGTGGCTCTCGTGGTCAATCAGCCGCAGGGTGGTAGCGTTTACGGGAAGTGGATGCAAGCCCGCGACAAGCTCGGGGCAACGGTAACCGTGCCGAATACAGGTCAGTTGAAGGTGACTTACACCGTCCAGCTGACATATCCGGCATAGGAGGAATATTCGTGGCGCAATATGCCGATATTATCGAAATAGTCGCCCCCAGCCAGGCTGTTGCCGGCGAGAGGGTCAATATTACCGTCAGGGTAAAAAATACCTACTCCGGGGCTATTTCTGTGATGGTGGGCGGCGGACTTGATTTCGGGGTTTCTCCCTGGCCGGGCATCGATTTCCCGGAGAACTGGGCGAACGTGGACGGCGGTGCGGTCTATTCGTTCAATGGGTCCTTCGTGATGCCCGACAGCCGGGTGACCATCCATGCTTACAGCTACTGGTACGGCGCTGACGGCTACTGGTATTTCGATGATGAAATGACGAAAACCGTCAATCTGGCGGCGTTGACGCCCCAGGTGAGCGATTTCAAAATAGCGGACTTCTACAAAGTGTAAGGAGGCACAATATGGAATTAAAAACACTGGCAATAGACCTCGGAGAGTTTAAGGCTCTTGGGGAAAGTTCGCTGGGACAAATGCCGGAGCCGTCAGTTGCCGGCTGGTATATAGACCCGCGTACAGGGGAACGTGTTTTCTATGATCCGGATACCCACAAGTTCTACACCCTGGCGGGCGGAGTCTATATACCGCTGGGCTATATGAACCCGGCACCGAAGCAGGTAACTCTGGCGCCCGGAGAAAAGCTCAGAATAAACATGTCCTTCAAGTATGCTGGACCGGCAATCAGCAGCGCCATTTGTTATTACTCCATCGGAGTCAATGGAATATTCGGCTTCGATGAGAAGATGGTGGGACAGAACTCAAAGAGCATTCCCCAGTATACGACGCCGACTCAGGTTACCGACTCTTATACCTTCACGCTGCCGACCAGTGTGGGCAACGACTGGGACGACATCTACTGCAAGATATACGGCGGCTCTCCGGGTGTTCCCCAGACCTTGTTCGGGTATGAGCAAGCCCTGCTAATCGTGGGCAAAGACCCGACCATCACTGAGTTCACTATTGCTGATTTCGCCAAGGTTTAGAAGGAGAAAACCGTGCTTGATATAGCCCTGGCGCCAATGGCGCTCGAGACGAAAGAGTTCAGCGTCGGAGACAAAGTCCGGGTGACGGTCTCCTTCAAGTATGCCATTGGCGTTAACACTACAGTGAAGCTGCTGGCCGGTCCTTACTACACCAACCTCTTCGGCAAGCACCTGGTGGATACGTGCGTAGGCCAGACTGATGTGCCGCTGGCGGCCTCGTCGAATCCGACCCAGGGAACGGCTACCGTGGATTTCGTCCTGGTCGCCAAGTCTCTGGGCGGCATTGACAACGGGACCTATGGGCTGAGGGTTTGGATCGAGGACACCAATGCGGTGGCTGAGCAGGATAATGTCCTGATTGTTTCCGGCAATTCGAGCGGCGGGGATATGTTTAGCTCGATGATGCCGATGATCATGATGTTGATGATGATGGGGATGATCATGCCGATGACCCAGCAAATGGGTGAGGGGACTGAAGAAGAGTGAAAGCTTACCTTGAACCGGAAGAGGTCGAGAGGCTTGAGCAATCGGCGGAGTACCTGCGGGACCGGCTGCTCATCCGTTTGCTGTTTCACCTCGGCTGCCGTGTCTCGGAGGCACTGGGAATCAAGGTCAGCGACATCGATTTCAAGCAGGGGCTGGTAACCATCCAGCACCTGAAACAGAGGATAAAGCTGTCGTGTCCCCACTGTGCTGCAAGGCTCGGCCGGTCGCATCACTTCTGCCCGGCTTGTGGTAAGGAGGTTGAAAAGGCAGTTGCCGAAGCAAACGAGCAC
>JAQTRN010000060.1 GCA_028711795.1 Dehalococcoidales bacterium
GCTCTTCCGATCTCATGGCAGGCGTCTCATTAACCAACTGTTGAACGGACGGTGAGTCAGTTGGTGATGATACCGGCGTCTGTCCGGATATTGATGGACTGACTGGGCTGAAATAGGCGCAACTGGTCCCCACCAGGAAGACCGCCAGTATGATCAAGGAGACTAAAGCGTACCTTATTTTCTTAATTTGGTTTCTCATCCTCCCCTCCTCATATTACGAGTCGCTTACGTAAGGAGCCTATCTATTTGTCCCGTGGTAGCAGAGATACTTTACTGTGACCTGAGTGCCTCAATAGGGTCGAGTCGAGACCCGTTCCACGCCGGATAGAACCCGAAGAATAGTCCGATGGCAATCGAAACGGAAACGGCGAGGACCACTATATCGGCGGAGACCAGGGTGGGAATTATGTCCAGCCGCGAGACCAGGGACGAAGCTGCCCAGCCCAGCGCCACCCCGATAATGCCTCCGGTAAGGGTCAAAAAGATGGCTTCTACCAGGAACTGTCCCCATATATCCCGTTCTCTGGCCCCCAGCGCTTTCAATATGCCTATCTCTCTGGTCCTCTCGACTACGGATACCAGCATGATATTCATCACGCCGATACCACCCACCAGCAACGAAATAGCCGCGATGGCGCCCAGCAGCAATGTCATCGTGCCTATGGCTTCAGATAGAGTGCTGGCCAGCTCTTCCATGGAAGTAACCGTGAAGTCGTTATCGCCGCCAGTAGTAATCTGGTGGCGAGCCCGCAGGAGGCTGGTGATTTGATCGATAACACTACTGGTCTGTGCCTGGTCAGTCACCGCCAGGGTAATGGATGATACTATGTGCTCACCCCGGCTGGTGCGCGGTTGTGATACCATCTGTTGCAGCGTACTCAATGGCATCAATATGGTGTCATCGGCTGAGCCCATTGTGGCCCCTTTACTTTCCAGCACACCGATCACGCGGACGACGTTATTGCCCATTCGTACCTGCTGCCCCACCGGGTCGGACCCGGTAAACAGCGTTTCCGTGACACTGGCGCCGAGCACCGCTACCTTGGTACCGGCGTCATAGTCATAGTTTGAGAAGAATGAACCGCTGGCAATCTGCAAGTTGTATGCTTGAATGTAATCTGGAGTTATGCCGGTGATGGCCGCCCGCATATTCTGGTTACCGGCGACGACCTGCATCGATGATGACGAGAAAGGGGCTACCGTGGTAACATCGGAGGCTGTCAGTGATATGGCGGTGGCGTCTTCCAGTGTCAGTGTCTGTACGCCGCCAAAGGCTCCCCTGACGCCGCCGGCGGCGGTGACTGCCCCCGGACGGATGATAATCAGGTTTGACCCGAGCGATTCGATGTTAGAAACGATCCTGGCCTCGACGCCTTTCCCGATGGACATCAAAGTGATAACGGCGGCGACACCGATAACGATGCCCAGGATGGTTAAAAAGCTGCGTAGCTTGTGGGTGGCTACTCCCACCCAGGCGGTCGCCAGTACTTCCCACCACTTTTTCATACCTTTTCCTCCGCCACTATCTCACCATCCTTAATACGTATGATGCGCTGGCAAGAGTGGGCGATGTTGGGGTCGTGGGTGATCATCATCAGGGTAATACCCTGCTCGGCGTGTAATGAGGTCAGTATGGAGATGATCTCCTCACCGGAGCGACTGTCCAGGTTGCCTGTGGGCTCGTCCGCCAGAATCAGTGGCGGATTTTTCACCAGGGCTCGGGCAATGGCGACCCGCTGCTGTTCGCCCCCGGAAAGTTCGGTGGGGCGGTGGTGGCTGCGGTCGGATAGCCCCACTTTGGCCAGCGCTTCCGCGACGCGCTGTGAGTCTCCGCCGCCGGCATATCTCAAGCCAAGCTCTACGTTGGCTTTGGCTGAGAGTCGCGGTAGTAGATTGAAGGTCTGGAAAACAAACCCTATCTTTTGCCCCCTGACCGTAGCCAGTTCGCTGTGACTAAGGCGACTCACCTCCTTGCCATCCAGATAATAACTGCCAGATGTCGGCTTATCCAGGCAGCCAATGATATTCAGCAGGGTAGTCTTGCCGGAACCGGAAGGGCCCATTACCGCCACCATTTCGCCCTTTCCGATATTGAGACTTATCCCCCGGAGTACCTTCAGCTCCCTCTTGCCCATGGGATAGTTTTTGGTGATATACTCTAACTGGATCATCTTACCCCCGGCACACCGGGTATGAACATGCCACCCTGCCGTATCTGCTGTTGCTGGTTGGAGGTAGTCCCCTGGGTGACAATCACGCGGTCTCCCTCACTGAGCCCCTCGGTTACCTCGGTATATTGCCAGTTGCTGATGCCGGTCTTTATCTCTCGCGTCTCGGCGAGGCCGTTAACCAGCACCTGTGTCCGGGTTACCAATCCCTGACGAGTGATAGCTCCATTAGGTGCCAGGAGGACGTCTTTCTTCTGCTGTACCTGTATATTAACTGTAATCGTCAGCCCTTCCCTGAGCTGAAGAGCTGCCCGGGATGTCATCGCTGCCCCCTGTTCTGTGCCCGAAGCTGAGGGAGCTGTCTGTCTCCCGGATGGCCGGGATGGGAACTGGCCGGCTCCAGACGATGGGACTGATTGACTACTGGACGGCGTGACCGCCGCCAGCGGCTGCACCTCGACTTTGACTGCGTAGTTCACCACTCCCGACTGAACGGTCGCTGTCGGGGCGATAGCGGTAACCTTAGCCGGCAGGACAACGCTGGACATAGCGTCAACCTGTACCGTTGCTTCGCCACCTGTCTTTACCTGGAAGATATCCTTTTCACTAATCATAATATTGGCCTCGAATTTGTTAGGATCAGCGATGGTCATCGCCACTGTCCCTTTCTTCACTTCCTCCCCACCACTGACATTCACCTTAGTGATGAAGCCGGTAAAGAGTGCGGTCACCAGCGGACTAAGGGCTTTCGCTTCTTCCAGCGCCTGCTGAGCATCCGCAACTTCTTTCCGGGTATCTTCTATGGCTAGTTGGGTATCTTCGATGGCTGTTTTGGCGTCTTCGATAGCTAGCCGGGCATCCTCCACACTCGCCTCGGCGATCTCTACCTGCAGCTTCTTTATCTCTCTCTCGACTTCGTCCAATTCGGTGTGCGTGACGAAAGTCTCCAGGGTGATTCTGGCCTTTTCCAGGTTTAGCTCCGCCTGAAGTAGGGCACGCTCTTTGGCTGGCACCTGGCGTTCGGCTACTGGCAGTTGGCGCTCAGCGGCCGTTAATTTACGCTGGGCTGATGTTAGCTGGTTTTGTAGTGCCGTTAATTGCTCCTCCAGTTGCGATGTGTCCAGGCTGGCCAGCAAGTCGCCGGCCTGGACCGAATCGCCCTCTTTTACCCGGACCTCTTTCACCGTTCCCGCTGTGGCAAAAGCGAGGTCCTGGGTTCGGGACAGAGCCAGATTGCCGGCTGAGGTAATTTCTACCGTCAGGTCACCGCGCTGGATGGTCACAGCCTGACTCTCCAGTGTTGTTGCGCTGGATGTACCAGTACAGCCAATCAGAGAAGCGACCAGTATGCCGGTGACCAGGACTAGCGATGCTATTTTGGTGATTTTCTTTAAGTTCATTATTGCCTCTACCAAAATTAATGTGCCTCGGGTTGGGAGATGGTCTATTTTGTTAGACTTATAGTACCAGCGAATTCTTAAGGAATTATTAACTCCGGGACGGGCAGAGTGAACGTAAAACGACTACCTTTACCTAATTCGCTCTGGACGTCAATCTTACCGCCGTGTGCTTCGACCAGGCGCTTGGCAATAGTAAGACCAAGGCCATGGCCTCCGGTGGCCCTGGCGCGCGACTGATCCACCCGGTAGAAACGCTCAAAGATATTGGGCAGGTCTTCGGCCGGGATGCCTTCGCCGGTATCGGTAACGCTTACCTCTATCCATTTATCTTGGTGCCTGGCAGCGACGGTAACGGTACCCCCTTCGGGTGTATGGACTACTGCGTTGTCCATTAGATTACGCAGCACCTGGCTAATACGGTGAGAATCAATATCACAGAGAGGTAGGCCGTCGGGCAGGTCGGTAAGCAGAGATACCCCTTTAGCGCTTGCCTGGGGCTGCATGGCGGCTACTGCCTGATTGATGATGGTGGAGATATTCTCCGCTTGTCTGACCATGTTTAGCTTTCCTGCCTCAGCCAGGGCCAGTTCTTGGAGGTCGTCAATCAAACGCGATAGCAGGATTACCTCCTCATGAATGGAGTTGATAGTGGCTGTGTCCGGCTGGACAACTCCGTCCCGGATTGCTTCCAGATAGCCCTGGATATTGGAGAGTGGCGTCCTGAGTTCATGGGCCGTATCGGCCACCAGGTTCCGCCGTAGTTTTTCGGCCCTTTCCAGGTCTCCGGCCATCAGGTTAAAGGTCCGGGCTAATTCCCCCAGTTCTCCTTTGTCTTGAGTTTGGACCCGCTGTGAGAAATCCCCCTGTCCCAGCCGGCTGGAAGTTAACGTCAGAGCGCGAACAGGCGATAGGATTCGTCGTGACAATAAAAAGGTTACAACCAGTGCCATAACTGCCGCTAATGCCCCGCCCCAGAGGAAAAAGCGGCCCATCGACTGGTAAACGATAAGAAATGACGTGAGGTCGGCTCCTGAGGATTGTGGAGCCACATAAAGCGTGCCCACAATGCCTTCCCATGGGACCGATAACGGCCGGCCGGTCATGTTAGTCGGGCACGGCATCCCCACCAGCAGGTTCTGGGAGTCGGCCACCACTGTCCCGTTAGCGTCAGCAATCGTAATCCGCTGCCCGTAGAGGTTTCCCCACTGCTCTATGTAAGGCTGGATGCCATTCCAGTTACCCTGTCGTGAATAATAAACGGATAGCTCGAATTGCATCCGGCTGGCGTGAGTCTCCTCAGCGCGTTGCTCAAACTGGCGGATTTCATTCTGGGTAGCTTGATTGATGAAGAAGAATACGGCGCCGATGGTAACCAGTATTACCAGCGTGAAAGCCGCCAGTAGGCGAAATTGCAGGCTATGGGTCATTATTCGTCTCCGAAAGCTTATAGCCAGCGCCGTACACCGTCCTTATGTACCTGGGCTGGGTCGGGTCCGCTCCCATTTTACGGCGCAGGTTAAGTATATGCACGTCGACAGTGCGGTCAAACCCATCGAAATCGTGGCCCATGACCTTCTCGATGAGTTGTTCCCGGCTGAAGACCCTCTCGGGCTCGCTGATGAATACCCCGAGTAACTTGAATTCTATGGGTGTGAGGTCAAGGGGCCGGCCAGCCAGAGTAGCTTCGTGTTTATGGAAGTCTACCGTCAGCTTCTTATAATTTATCTCCCGGGGGCCGTGTTCAAAGGCTTCTTCCGAAAGACGTCTGAGGACCGCCCGTACCCGGGAGGCTAATTCTCGAGGGCTGAATGGTTTGGTAACATAGTCATCCGCGCCGAGATCAAGGCCGACCAGTTTGTCCTGTTCAGTGGTCCTCGCGGTAAGCATGATTATCGGCACACCGGATTCATCCCGGAGCGTGCGACAGATCTCAAGGCCATCGATGCCCGGCAACATCAGGTCCAGCACTATAAGGTCAGGGTGTTCCTCCCGGGCCAGGCGTAGCGCAGTCACGCCGTCGTTGGCGGTAATGACGCGGTAGCCGTCACGATTCAGGTAGAGACGGACCAGTTCCACTGTCTTGGAATCATCATCAACTACCAGTATCTTCTTGTCAGCCATTCCGGTTTTCCTCTATACATAATATTATAGTATGATTGTTAAGGAATTGTTAATTTGGCGCTGGTATAGGAACAGTCCGTAATCGACCCCAAAATGGCGAAGGGCAAGTTTACTTGCCCTTCGCTACTGTGATACCACACCCCACAACCACCCCGGACTAGTCGTGCATTCAGGTCATGTCAATTGGGTCTCATGCCACCGGGAAAACAGTGCCCTCCAAAACGTCCGAAGCGTTCCAGTAAAGGTGTCTCTGGTCGGGCTTGCCACCAGGTCTTATGCTGGTCGGCCTGCTCCTGGGTTATCTTTCCGTTTTCCACCAGGCCCTTGAGGTAGTTGTCCAGAGCTACATCCCGCATCTCGCGCTGGGCCTGGGCAAAGGCGTCTTCTACTCTTTTCTGCTCGATACCCAGGATAGACGCGACTCTGGCTAACAAAGTGTTCCCTGACTCTTCACTGGCGCTACCGGTCTGGGCATAAACTATGCCGCCGATACTCCCGACCAGTACCAGTGCTACCAGGACAGCGATAATAATGGCTTTTTTACTCTTCCACATCCTATGAGCCTCCTCTCTACTAATAATGATAATACCAGAATGTTAAAATCTGGTTAAGATTTGATGGTTACCCGACCAGGTTGAAATGTGGAGTCTGTACCGGAAGCGCTTATCAGTTGGTGTCCCATTCTTTGACGGGCTCTTCCTATTCGGGCGCTAGAGACGATAAACTGCCAAATACGTGTGTTTTCCGCTAAGAATACGTATATCTACGGATATCATTCACTTACTCTGAGTCCATACCATAGTCTTATGAAAAGGAGGGATGAATGACTATTCAATGGTTTCGTGACCTGGTCATTATTATTCTGGGCATTATCGCAGTTGGCGCGTTTATCTTCTGGATAGTCCTTTCCTCTTTGCTCTACAAACGGTTGAACCGGATACTGCACTCTGTAGAAAGGACTACTGCCGCTATACAGGCGATGACCTCATTCATCACTGAGGAAGT
>JAQTRN010000061.1 GCA_028711795.1 Dehalococcoidales bacterium
GATGCGGGCGCCGAAAACGTCCGGGAATGCCATGGTCTCGTTTTGGGTAACATTCCCATATGCGCTGGTAGTGCCGTATTCAAAACAGACGCTGACCTTTGAAGCCGTGCCCAGCGAATTCAGGCTGCCGTTCAGGGTGACGGCGTTGCTGGTTATCCACGTCGCGGCATCGGTGACCACCGAAGGAGGATTCAGCGAGACGGCCATGTCCAGCCTGGTGACCTGTCCGAATCCGAAGATAGCGTTCCCGGCAAGCCAGCCTGCGGCGTAAAATTCGAGCCTGTCCCCGCTGGTTCCCCCCTCCCGTTCCACCGTTTCGGGATTATCAGCCGGGATGATAAAAAACGCGGGACTATAGCCATATCTTCCCTGGTCATCTGTGGTTGTCTCGGCGTAATCAAGTCCATTGATTCGGACCGAAACCGGTACCCCGGGGGGAGCCGGTTGACTATTGATAGTCACGCTTCCGTAAAACTGGTGCGGCATTTGGGGAAATGCCAGTGCCGCCGGCGCCGAAAACGTGGCGGCCAAAAGCAGCACTGCCAGCCAGAAGATGGACCGCGCCACCCTCCCTGGCATCAGCCTGAAGGCATCGGGGCCTGGAAAATATCGCGTTACTAATGGTCTCATTATAGTATAGATTTCTCTTCTTAAGGTCGATATCAATTCTTGCCTATACCTACCCCTTCCCAGCCAGAAGAAGTTCTTTAAATGCCGGACATTTCGGCTGGAAAAGGGACACAGGGAAAAGGTTAAAGTGTTGCCCATTTCCACACAAAATTGAAACCATTATTATCGCAATAAACATTTACGGTTCGATAACCCCCGGCCTGTCAAAGTAGACCCAGTAACCCAGGCCGGGTTTAAGGCAATCTGCATCGGGTCGTATTATCGAGAATGTCCCGGAAGTGAAGCAATACACAGGGAAGCTGCGGTAGGCAGTACCCTTTAGATAGCTGGCCATGTTTTTCGGAGCGCTAAGGCTGGCGCCGATCATGTTCCAGCCCGTGGTCACCCGGTACGCCGATGCTGTTCCGGTCTGTATTGAGTCACCATCTACTAACAGGATGGCCGGGGCGCTCATATTGACCCAGTAAGCTTCGCCATCGATGAACGTGAGAAGGCTGCCGCCGATGCCCGGGACGAAGTTAGACCATTCCGCCGATGCTCCATCGTAGTGCCAGATGCTGATAACCTTGTCAATGACGCCGGAGAAAATGTCAGCCATGGAAGTATTGCTTGTGACCGGCGGCAGCGAGACCAGGTTCCAGCCTGCGTTCAGACCAAGACCATTGGGCGGCAACGTTACGTTAAAGGCAGCGCTATCGGCCGGGGCTATTCCTTCAGCGGTTGCCGTCAGGGTGTAGCCCGGCCCTGGGACATTGATACCGAGGCCGCTGAAAACTGCGACGCCGTTGACCGCGCCTACCGTCTTCGTTCCAGAAAGTACGGCCCCGGAGGCGCCGGTCCCGGGCGTTATCTCCAGGGTAACCTTCGCTGCCGAGCTATTTACCGTTGCGCCCGTAGCGTCCTGCACCGTGACCACCGGCTGCATATCAAACATTGAGCCAAAAATAGAGCCCGGCTTCGGTTGGGTGGTAAACGCAAGATGTAGAGAAGCACCCCACCAGTGATATTCGCGACCGGTGATGGGGTCCATTTCCACCGACACCAGTTTGCTGGAAAGTGACCCGGTGTTGTCGAACCACAACATATATGTCCCGGAAACGGACGGCATAATAGAGAAGCTGTAAGAACCTCTTACCCCGAGCGCCGGCAGAATAGTCTCGGGCCCCGGGCCGGTTATTGAAAACATGACGTCGCTATCGCCGCCCTGGATACTCAGCGTGCCCCGGACTCCCAGGTTGGCAGACAGATCGACAGTCGTACTCGCCGTCTCGTCCGGCTTGACGGGTATCTCATGCCCGCCGGGGTTGGAAAAAAACGCGCCCCCGGAGTGCGTTATCTGCAGCAGCGCCACCCTGTTAATAACGAGGTTGGTGGCATTTCCAAAAATGAACTGGTATATGCCGGTTTCGTCCGGCACAAAGTCAAATTTCCTATCGCTTATATCGCTGGCGCCTAAAATTAGCTGGCCGTGCACGTCTTTGATGGCAAAGGCAATGCTATCGGAAATTACCTTGACCTGGCCACTGGTTTTATCTCCAGCCCGGAGCGGGACCGAAAGCACCTTTACCTGGCCCGGATCGATGACGAGCGCAACCTCCTCGGTGATAGCCGGTAAACCGTCCGTGGCCGCGACCGGCAGCGCCGTGGGTGACGGTGGCGGTTCGGGCGGTGGGGTGGTCACGGGTTTCGGATGCAGTGATGGCGTCGACGCTGGAGTTGGCGCAGGTTTTGGCGCTGGCCTGGTAGACGGCGCAGGGGCCGGTTTCGATTTAGCCGCGGATGATGGCGCTGGGGCCGGGTTGCGGGGGGTGGTGCCGGAGGAAGGCGTCGAGACAGGGGGTTTCGGGGATGAAACTGGAGCCGATACCGGCGTGGTGCAGCCGGTAAGGACCACTGCCAGGCCAATGAGGGCGGCTATAGCCAGGGCTTTTGTATTCATTTCTTTTCGCTGTCCACGCAGACTGCCGGTTACAGTCCCTGACAATCATAATATGGAACAGCGACGGGAAACCTGAAAGGGGGCCTTCACCCAATTTGCCATGGGTGTTTTCCCCGATGCCCGCTCTAGGTATTGAGTGGACATGAGCAACTCTTTAACCTTTCCTTCCCAACAAGAAAATGAAAGGATTAGAGGAAGTAACCTGTTGGGAAGGAGTAGGGGATAGGCAAGAATTTATATTGACCTTAAAAAAGTATACTATATCGGGACCATTGGTAGCGAACCAGATGCAATTATCTGCTTATCCGGTTGTTGCCGGGGAAGTTATGGCTTCAATCTGCTTCATCAAATCGGTAAAGGTCAGCGGCTCGGAGAGGTAATTATCGGACTTCAGGTCCAGCCGGCGGACCCTGTCCCGGTGCTCTCTTGATTTGCACAGCCCCAGTATCGGTGCCGGCGATAGCTGGCGCACCTCCAGCATCGTCTGAACACCTTCCACGCCGGGCGCGAGGATATCGATGAGTACTACATCCGGCTGCAAGGCTTCAAGGTTCTCTTTTAGCCTGCCGTCATCCTTCTCGATGAGGACCATCTTGTAGCTACGCCCGGGAAAGTTGGCTTTCAGGGAGCCAATGAGTCCAGGGTCTTGACTAAGGACCAGGATACGCTTCTTCGCCACCTTGCACACCCCTGCCCTAATATTTCAGGGGCCCAAACTGAAACATTTTTAGGACATATACACTATCTCGTCTTAAAACGAGGATATGGAATTATTGTTACATGCGAGATCAAACAGAAAGGCTCAGTTTTCAGGACGAAGTATTGAAATGTAGCTGCACTTACCACATAAAGAGCGTATCATTTTGTCGCCGTGGAACCAATAGGTAAATAGTCCCGAATTCGAGTTCCAATTAGTCCGGTAAATTTCCATGGTTTCGCGTCTGCGGCAATTTTATCCCTCGCGAGTATTAAAACCGTGTCGCCTCTGGGGGCAAGGCTCCCGCCCCTCCAGGCTTCAGTCGGCCACAGCGGCTGTTCAGGAGCGCTCGGCTAAAACGACGCGCCGGAAACCATGGGTGCCGGCACCCATCCCGCTGCTGTGCTAACCCTGAATATTTTTGGGTGTCTCCGGTGACAACTTTGGGTGTCTGCTCCGTCGTCCCCCGGTGGCTTTAACCCTAGATTTAGAGGAGTTGTTCCTGTGGGAGGGTCTATGAAAGCTCGCATTAAACAGATCCTGAACAGACAGAAAGGTATTACCGGCCTCGAAACCGCTATCATCCTCATTGCTTTCGTTATGGTGGCTTCGGTCTTCGCTTATGTTGTCCTCAGCGCCGGGCTGTTCTCATCCCAGAAGGCCAAGGATGCCATCAACACCGGCCTGAGCGAGGTCCAGAGTACCATGGAGCTCAAAGGCGATGTCCTGGCAAAGATGGACAGCGGCATTGTCACCGATGTTATTTTCACGCTGGGCGGACGGCACGGCGCCGACTCGGTCGATCTGACGGACACATCCGAAGGCAATAACAAGGTCATCATCTCATACAACGACGCATACCAGCAGTACCCGACCCTGGATTGGACTATGACCAAACTCAGTGATATTAACGGTGATAACCTGCTGGACGCGAACGAGCTGTTCCAGATTGATGTCAATGTCCAAGCAGTCAGCGATAACGCGACTTCTGACGATGCCAAGCTGACCGCTTATCACACTTTCACCCTGGAGATGAAGCCGCCTATCGGCCCGATACTTTCAATCGAACGGACAGTTCCTTCACGGGTCGACGCGGTGGTGAATCTCAAGTAAGTAAACCTGTTCCAAACGTGTTTAAACTGCCTGAACGTTTGAAGGAGGTGATTGTAGTTAAGAAAAATCGAATAAAGAAGTCCCGAGTGAAACTGACCTGGATGCCACTCTAATCAATAAGGAAGGAGGTAACAATGCTAAACAAGTACTTTAACCGAATTTACAGGGGAGAAAGGGGTATCACCGGCCTGGAGACAGCCATAATACTGATCGCTTTCGTGGTCGTGGCGGCCGTGTTTGCCTACACCGTGCTGTCAGCCGGGCTATTTACGACCCAGAAGAGCTCGGAGGCCGTGTATTCAGGGATTCAGGAAGCCCGAAGCACGGTCAGCCTCAAAGGTGATGTTATCGCCAAGGCTGAGGAGACCGGTGCCAGCGGCAACGTCAGCCAGATCACCTTTGCCATCACCAATGTACTGGGAGGAGAACCGATCGATTTTACACCGCCCACCGATGACTCCGCTACGGGCCTGGCGAAGGCGAGCAGCAGCAACGCCGTCGTTATCACCTATATCGATAAGGACCAGGAGGTCCAGGACCTTTACTGGACGGCTTCCCAGATAGGCTACGGCAATAGCAACAATATTCTTGATGCCGGGGAGACCTTCCAGATCACCATCGGCTCGGACACCCACGGTAGCGGCGCCGGAAACCTGATCGATGCCCTCTCCACTCACCAGTTGGATGCCTACCGAACATTCACCCTTCAGATAAAGACTTCCAAGGGCGCTGTGCTCAGCTTCGAGAGAACCGCACCCGCCTATATCGACTCCGTAATGAACCTGCACTAATTTTACCGAAAATATAAGGAAGGAGGAGTATGAAGATGTCCCGTAAGTTTTCAAGACTGCTAGGCAAAGAGGCGGGTATTACCGGCCTTGAGACCGCAATCATATTGATCGCCTTCGTTGTCGTCGCCGCTGTTTTTGCCTATACCGTTCTATCCGCGGGGCTTTTCGCTACCCAGAAAAGCTCGGAAGCTGTCTATGCCGGACTGGGTCAGACCCAGAGCACACTTCAGCCCATGGGCGACGTAGTCGCTTACAAAGGTACCGCGGCCATCGATTCCTCGGTTGGTAAGGTCGAGTTTACCGTCACCAACTCGCTGAAGAATGGCGAGAAGATAGACCTGACGCCGCCCTACCAGATCAACTCGGGCAGCGGGGCCCTGGAGACCAGCGGCCTGAACAGTACGACCACTATTAGCTATACCGATTTGAGCGTGACCATACCCCAATGCGCCTGGACATTGAGCTGGATCGGTAAACATACCGATGACAACATGCTCGAGCAGGATGAGCAGGCCGTGATCACGGTCTGGCTGCATGCCTGGAGCGGCTCTATATGGTCCGCCGGCGCCGACGGCACTTTCCTGGCTGATAACGAGGTTGATACCTACCATCCCTTCACCCTGGAAGTCAAGCCGGCCAAGGGCGCCGTCCTCAATATTTCCCGAACTACGCCGGCCATGCTTGATGACGTTACTAACCTGCACTGAGAAATCAAGGGGGTGGGGGAACGCAAAGCCCCCACCTCCTCCCCAACCCCGATCACGGAAGAAGGACCATTGCAGGGGAAACAATGCAAACCACAGCTCTTGGCGAATGCACCGAACGGATGAGGGAGGTCGCCAGTGGAGAAGACTATCACCACAGCTCTACTGATACTGGCGGGAGTGGTTTCCATTGTTTTCGTCTTCAATAGCGTTTACCCGATGGTTAACCGATCCACCGAGGCCATGGTAAGTATGTCAGAGACTATAGATAATAGAATGCAGAGCTCGATAAACATCGTCCACGCGGCCAATTCCACCGACCGCAAGACGGTCTATATCTGGGTGAAAAACGTAGGCACTTCGAGAATTGTAAGCATCGATCAGAGTGATCTGTTCTTCGGGTTGACCACCAACTATTACGAGGTGCCTAACGTCAATTACGCCGGCGGCGCGAGCCCAAGCTGGGATTACGAGTTAGAGAACGGCGCAGAATGGCTGCCCGGTAACACCATCAAGATTACGATCACTTATAGTACGGCCCCGAACGCGGGGACCTACTACCTCAAGCTGGTGATTCCCAACGGTATCTCGGATGAATATTTCTTCAGCATGTGAGCGCCCGCAATGGAAACGATAATAGTCTCCATAGTGTGTATTGCCCTGATCTTTGTGGGCGGCATGACGATGTCCCGGAACTACCTGGCGTCTGTCGATATCACCTCCCAGCAGCTCCAGCACGTAATGGCAAGAGACCAGGATATCCTGAGGACAAATATATC
>JAQTRN010000062.1 GCA_028711795.1 Dehalococcoidales bacterium
CGAAACGAAGAACGGTGTGATGCCGGCGCTCCGGAAGGCGTCCCGGATCTCAGTCATGCGGGTGCGGACTGGTGGCAGATCAATCTTGTTGACCGCTACCAGTTGCGGTTTCTGCGCCAGGGTGGCATCAAAAAGGCTCAGCTCGGTGTTTACCCGGGTCATATCCTCCACCGGCGATGCGGCACTGCCATCTACCAGGTGAATCAGGATTCTGGTACGCAGGATATGGCGGAGAAAATCATGGCCCAGCCCCCGCCCCAGATGGGCACCGGTTATCAACCCCGGGATTTCCGCCAGTACGAAAATTTCCTCATTGACCGTCACCATACCCAGAATAGGCTCCCGGGTGGTAAAGGGATAATCGGCGATTTTCGGCCTGGCTGCTGACGCTGCCGCCAGTAGACTCGACTTACCCACATTGGGGTAGCCGATAATGCCGGCATCAGCGATCAACCTCATTTCCAGAATAATCGACGTTTCTTGCCCGGGCTCTCCCTTCCGGGCTATCTGAGGAGCCTGGTTGGTCGCCGAGGCAAAGTGAACGTTACCCCACCCACCATGGCCCCCTCTGGCAACTATTACCTGCTGCTCTAGCTGTTCCAGGTCAGCGATAAAACCACCGCCCGTCGGTATGGTTTCCCGGACTATGGTACCCACCGGTACGGCCAGTACCAGGTCCTTACCTTTCCGGCCGTGCTTCTTTTTCCCCTCCCCGTGACCGCCATCTCCCGCCCGATAGGACCTTCTACGGGCAATCATCCGCAGGTCGTCAACGCTAGGGTCCGCCCGGATGATAACATCGCCGCCGTCTCCACCATCACCGCCATCAGGACCGCCGAAGGGGATAAACTTCTCCCGCCGGAAGCTGACAACACCATTACCCCCATCACCGGCTCTAACCAGTACCTCTACCTTATCGAACACGATATAATATTACCTTTAGCATATTAGTAAGAATGATAATATATCCTCTGTCACTTAGTTAGTCTAAGTAATAGTGGTTATAATAATAGCATACTCGTGGGACGGGAGGTTTAGCGCTGGCGCTATGGAATGGTGGGTGGAACCGAAGGGGTAGTCTCACTTATTGTGGAAGCTATTAGCCTCCGGGGACTTATGACAAAAAAGGTGGGGTTGTGCAAAATCTGTCATATTCGGGCTGCCGCCCAGTAGTACTTTAGCTGATCGAGGGGTTCAATAGTTCCGATGCTTCGTTTCGTGTAATCGCTGCTGTATCTCAAGGACCTGGCGCTTCAAGTGAGGGCTGGTGTCAAGCCCGTTGCTTATCTTTTCACAAGCGTGTCTGACCGTCGATGGGTTCCGCCCGCCGACCTCCTGGCCGATCTGAGATAACGAGTAGTTGGTCTCCTGCTTAATAAGGTACATGGCTACCTGCCGGGCGAGGGCGGTCTCCTTGTCCCGCTTCTCCCCACGCAAGTCGGCCAGTTCCAACTGGAAACAATTGGCCACTTCTTCGAGTATCATGGCGGTGGTGATGGCAACACCGTTGGGGTTCTTACTGCCGATATCAGCGAGCGCCCTGGCGGCTAATTCAGGGGTCATTAGCGTCCGCAGCAGCCGGGCGTAGGCGATAACCCGGTTCAAATTACCCTCCAGTTCCCGGATGTTCTGCTGGATGCGCTGGGCGATAATTTCGAGCACGTCGGGGGCGACCTGGGCACCGGCCTGCTCTGCCTTGGTATGCAGGATGGCCAGTCTGGTTTCATAATCGGGTGGTTGGATATCGGCGACCAGCCCCCATTCGAACCGGGAACGGAGCCGTTCGCCCAGCAGGGGCATAGCCTGTGGGGTGCGGTCGCTGGTAATAACGATCTGGTGGTTGGCGTTATGCAGCTCATTAAAGGTGTGGAAGAAACACTCTTCGGTCTGTTCCTTGCCGCTAAGGAACTGGATATCATCGATCAACAGCGTACCCGTGCTCCGGTATTTACTGCGAAATTCCTCGGTTCGGTGGTTCCGGATAGCACCGATGAACTCATTGGTGAACTGTTCGCCGCTGACGTACAGCACCGACTCCTTACCTTTGAGAGCCGTATGACCGATAGCATGCAGCAGGTGTGTTTTGCCCAGGCCAACTCCGCCGCAGATGAACAGGGGATTATAGCTGTGTCCCGGGTTTTCCGCCACCGCGAGAGCGCCGGCATGTGCCAGGCGGTTACAGTTACTGACGACAAAATTACCGAAGGTATAACGGGGATTAAGATTGTCGGAGACGGCCGGCGTGATAGCTGTAGTCTCGGTGGAGGCGTGATAGTTTCCCGGCTTACCGGTGTCTATGGAGAAGATGATCTGGACGTCCCGGCGGACGATACCGATCAGCGTTTTCTCAATTAGCGAGCGCTGGTTCTGGTCTAGATATTCGGCGATAAAGGCGTTGGGCACGCCGACCACAAATTGGTTATCCTGATAGCTGAGGCCTTTAGTCTTCTCTAGCCAGGTCCGGTAGTTAGCCTTACTGACCTGGACCTGAAGTTCACCCAGAGCGGTCGCCCAAATTTCTTGTGCTGATCTGGATTGCATCCAGTTACCCTTCACCGATCCCAAGCTATCGTGTTTGTGCTAGAATTAAGGCGCTATTTCTCCCCGGGCGGTCAAAGTTAGGCGTGGACTAACAGCGGGAGGAACTTTATAGCGATGGACTAATGTTAGCTGGCAAAATTCACCATCGGCAAGTTTTCTGGCACTGGTTAACAGTCGTTTTTCAACTATAGGCCGTCTTACTAGGTCTGTCGGGCTAATCCATTTACCCTGAATTTACTTAATAGCTATAAGGACCGGGTTGCCGCCAAAAATTTTTCTCGGCAGGACTTTCGGGTGGGAGGTCTATCATGAGAGTGGTATTTATGGGTACTCCCGAGTTTGCCATTCCGCCTCTGGAGTATCTATTACTGGACCGGTATGAGGTGGCGGCTCTCTATACCCAGCCGGATAGACCGGTGGGCCGGGGGCGCTCCCTGTCACCACCGCCGATAAAGAGAGTGGCCCAGACCTGGCAGTTGCCGGTAGCCCAACCGCCGAATCTCAAAGGTGCTGAGGTAGCGGAGCAACTGGCGGCCTTCCATCCGGACGTCATTGTGGTGGCGGCCTTTGGCCAGATACTGCCGCCGTCCATTCTCAGTATCCCTCCCCACCAGTGTCTCAACATTCACCCATCGCTTTTACCGAAGTTCCGGGGGGCGGCGCCGGTGCCAGCGGCCATTCTGAGTGGCGATGAGTTTACCGGCGTCAGTATCATGCTTATGGAAAAAGGACTGGATACCGGCCCGGTGTTGACCCGAGCGCAAGTTCCGATTGCGCCATCGGATACCACCGGCACGCTCATGGTCAAGCTATCAGTGATAGGCGCACACTTGCTCCTGGAAGTGTTGCCGCGCTGGGTCCGTGGCGAGATTACCCCCCAGCCACAGAGTAGCGCCGCTGCCACCTACTCGGCCCCGATAACCAAAGAAGCCGGCGAGATTGACTGGCAGCGGCCTGCCGCGGAGATCTGGCGGCGGGTGCGTGCTTTCCAGCCCTGGCCGGGGTGTTTTACCCGGTGGCGGGGGAAACAGCTAAAAATCCTGGAAGCCGTTCCCTTACCGGGGTCTGGAGACTTGAAGGCCGGGACAGTAGTCGCTCTGCCCCCGGGTGCCGGGCAGGGGGCGGTTTGCGGTGTCGCTACTGGGGATGGCGTGCTGGGACTGCTGAAGGTGCAGTTGGAAGGCAGACAGGCCTTATCCATTGCCGAATTCCGGCGTGGCCAAAGGGATTTCATCGGCGCGGTACTGCCGTTGAGTTGAATTGCGGCGGTGTGTTAAAATTGTATTCAGTTGGGAAAGGTGGTGAGTGGTGATGTTGACATATCTGCTCTTCATGCTGCCCCCGCTGGTGTTTATGCTCTATGCCCAGGCGAGGGTGGCATCGGCTTACAATAAGTACTCCCAGGTGCCTAATGCCCGGGGAATTACCGGGGTCCAGGCAGCCGAGCGGTTGCTGGCCCATAACGGCCTGAACCAGGTACGGGTTGAGGAAACCAAAGGACAACTGACGGATCACTATGACCCCAGGCAGAAAGTCCTGCGTCTTTCGGCGACCGTAGCCAGAAATCCATCCGTAGCCGCCCTCGGTATCGTGGCTCATGAAGTGGGGCACGCCATGCAGGACAAACTGGCTTACACTCCCCTGAAAGTGCGGAGCACTTTGGTACCCGTCGCCAATATCGGCAGCCGTTTCGGTTTCATACTGGTCATCATCGGGCCGGTCCTGTACGGACTGGGCACCGGTTTCGGGCTGGATGTTGTGTGGGTCGGCATTGCCCTGTTCGCCGCGGCGGTGCTCTTTGCCCTGATTACCCTGCCAGTGGAGTACAATGCTTCCAGTCGCGCCCGGCAGATGCTGCAGCAGACCGGTCTGGTCTCGGACACGGAGTCTGCCGGCGCCAGTGCCGTTCTTTCGGCGGCGGCCCTGACCTATGTGGCTGCTTTGCTGCAGGCGGTGGCCCAGCTTTTTTATTTCGTCATGCTGGCGCTGGGTATGGGACGAAGACGGTAGTTGACTGTCCGGCGTACCTTGTTTGGATTCACTTTATCATTTGAGTCCGGATCGGGCTACTTGATACATCGTTATAGTTAGGGGGGTGTTTTGCCTTTACCGGAAGACCTGAGCCAGTTCACCGCCCTGGTAGATATCGTCGCCCGGCTGCGGGCGCCGGACGGCTGTCCCTGGGACAGACAGCAGACTCATGCCTCGCTGCGGGAGTACCTGCTGGAGGAGTGCTATGAGGTGCTGGAAGCTCTGGACGAAGGGGACTCCGCCAAGCTATGCGGCGAACTGGGTGACCTGCTGCTCCAGATAATTCTGCACACCCGGATTGCCACTGAAGCCGGAGAGTTTGAACTGGGTGACGTTGTCTGGGGGATCAACACTAAATTGGTCCACCGTCACCCCCACGTGTTTGGCCCACTGAAGATAACGGACGCCGGCGAGATACCGCATAACTGGGAGGCTCTCAAGAAAGAGGAAAGGGACGCGGGTACCTCGATTCTGGCCCACGTCCCCAAAGAGATGCCGGCACTGGCCTACAGCCAGGATATCCAGCGCCGGGTAGCCCAGGTGGGCTTCGACTGGCCGGATATCGAAGGCGTGATTGACAAACTGGCCGAGGAAATCGGTGAATTCCGGCGAGCGGCGGATGCGGAGCAGAAGGCCAGGGAGTTTGGCGACCTTCTCTTTACCCTGGTCAATTTTGCCCGCCGGCAGGGGATTGACTCCGAGACGGCCCTGCGGGAAGCCAGCCGGCGTTTCTCCCGGCGGTTTGTCTACATGGAAGAGGCCTGCCGGCAGCGGAGCGTCGAGATCGGCGACTTATCTCTGGCGGAGCAGAACGCCCTGTGGGCAGAAGCCAAGAAAGTGACCGGCTGAGCCATCCCGGGAGTAGTGCCCGGTTCTTTTGAGGGCAAATCAGCTAGTTACTTGACCTCGATGTTGGATAGCCACTTGACCCAGGCGTTACCGAACTCACCGGTGAAAACCAGGCGTAGTGGATAACCGTGCTCCGGCGGTAAGGTCTGTCCGTTGACAGTGTACGCCAGGAATACGCCGTCTTTCCGGGCATCTTCCAGCGATAATGTTCGGCTGTAGCCATCAATGGCGCGGAAAGTCACCTCGGTCGCTTCCGGCTTGACGCCGGCCCCGTCCAGTATCGCTGCCACGGTTACTCCGGTCCACTCGGCGTTGTCCACAAAGAAGCCCGGGCAGATAAGCAGCACCACCTGCGTAGTTGCCGGATATTGCCTGATCTGCTCGTAGGTCAAGGCCAGCGGCGTTTCTACCAGTCCGTCTACCGTGAGACGGTACTCGTCAATGTTCACGTTCTGAGTGGCGCCGGTGCGGTGCAACTGGTCTACCGGCGTGATGGCCAAGCCCGAGTTGTCCACATCAGCGGGATCACTGTTAATCAGGTAGGTCAGGTCGTACGGGTCAGTGGCCCCGATGGCTGCCTGGCAAGATGCGAGCAGCACCACTGCCAGTACGGCCACCAGCAATAGCGACCATACTTTGCGGTATCTATTGATTTTAGTGTTTAGCCGGGTAAAGACTTTCACTCTTCACCTCCTCACAAC
Source organism: Dehalococcoidales bacterium (assembly GCA_028711795.1). GTDB lineage: Bacteria > Chloroflexota > Dehalococcoidia > Dehalococcoidales > JAQTRN01 > JAQTRN01. The sequence goes on from JAQTRN010000062.1 coordinate 6,123, forward strand.
CAAACTAAGTTTATCTCACGGGGCATCGCCTGTATGCGACTTATGTCATATTCTGGGCGTGAAGGGACTAACCAATAGGATGCTAATCGGTCTCCGCACCTGCTCCGCGTGGTGGGGCATGCGGAAAGTTGTGAGGTAGATATGGAAATTGGTAGAATAGGACATTGCCCATGAACGGCCGGGGACGGTGAAATCTATTCTGGCCTTTAATATAGTGGAGGTGGGGACTGTGGTAATGAACTTAAAAAGAATGACCTGGGCCTGGGTGGCAGTACTGCTACTCGGGGTTACAGTTGTCGGTGCCGGTTGCACGGCGGACACAGAGACCCCAGCGCCACCGGCGCCGGTAGCCGAGACCATTAGTCCGCTGAAAGCCTATACTCTGACTCAGAACAACCAGCGCAACCCCTATTTTGCCATTATCGATGTGCGTACTGCCGCTGAGTTCACCGAGGAACATATCGAAGGCGC
>JAQTRN010000063.1 GCA_028711795.1 Dehalococcoidales bacterium
GATAATGGCTCGACGCTGCCGCTGGAGTTAGCTCTGGTGGACTGCGCCTTGTCTTCCGGCAAGGAAATAGCCAGTCCGCCGAGTGTTGAAGTCGAGTCCCGCCAGCCCGCCAGGACGCCCCAGCCATCCAAAGCAGCTACCCCGTCTTCATCCGCGAAAGTAACGGCCGGACCGGCTACGGGTGGTACCACGCCGCCGAAGGTCGCGGAGACTACCGCCAAACCGGTGATCGAAGCAGCTACCAGGCCGGTAACCGGAGGCACGGAACTGGAGAGGTTAAAGCAGAACTGGAAACAGGTGGTGGCGCAAGCCCCGGAGGATACCAGAAAGACCCCGGCGATGGCGATACTCCGGAGCGCCGGCGTGAAGCCGGTAGCCATGGAAAATGATACCGTAGTCCTGGCCTTCCGGTACCCGCTGCACAAAGAGAAGATCGGAGAGCCGGAGAACCAGCGGGTCGTGGCCAGAATAATCAGTACTTTCCTGGGGCGCACCTGCAGCGTGCGCTGTATTCATGAACCAGAGGACAATCATCTGGTGCGAGAGGCGCAACGGATTGGCGCCCAGGTAACTAGTGTGGAGGAGAAATGAACTTATCAATGCTCAAACAGGCCCAGGAACTGAAGGCCAGGCTGGACAAGGCTCAAAAAGAGCTAAGTAACATCACTGTCGAGGCCAGCGCCGGCAGAGGCGCCGTCAAGGTAGTCATCAATGGCCAGCAAAAAGTCCAGTCAATCAAGATCTCACCCGAGGTGATCGACCCCAATAAGCCGGAGCGCCTGGAGAAAATGGTGCTGGAAGCGGTGAGCGAGGCGATCAACAAATCTCAGAAAGCGGCCGCCAAACAGTTGCAGGGCTTAACCGGCGGACTCAAAATTCCAGGACTAACCTGAACGTAGGAGAGTTAGCTGTGAATGAGACTGTCCCCGCCACCGGAGCGGTTAACCGGCTTATCCAGGAATTGAATAAACTACCGGGCATTGGTCCCAAGAGTGCCCAGCGGCTGACCTATTATCTCCTGCGGGCGCCGGAGGAACAGGTTAGACTGCTGGCGGAAGCCATGCTATCGGTGAAACAGACCACCCGGCTCTGTTCCGTTTGTTTCAATGTCACTGACTCCGATCTTTGTTTTGTCTGCCGCGGTGACCGGCGTAACCACAGCAAGATATGTGTTGTCGAGCAGCCCCAGGATATCCTGGCCCTGGAACATACCCGGATCTATGACGGACTGTACCATGTGCTTCATGGGGCTCTCTCACCCACCGAGGGTATTGGCACTGGCGATATCAAAATCAACGAGTTGCTGCTGAGATTGCGGAATGGCTCGGTGGATGAGGTCATCCTGGCGACCAATACCAACCTCGAGGGTGAGCAGACTGCCATGTATCTCAGCAAGCAGATTTCGCCTCTGGGCATCAAGGTCACCCGGCTGGCCCGGGGACTGCCTTTCGGCACCGAGCTTGAGTATGCCGACGACGTTACTCTTACCCGGGCGATCGAGGGCCGGCAGGAATTTTAACCCCGGGACAATCTAGAGCAATAGCGTGTCTAGCTCCCCGGAATACCCCTTCATTGGAGGTGACTGGTGAAAAGGATATTACGTCTGATAATTCTTTTGGCCTTAATTTCCACGGTAGGGTTGGTGATGCTATCCGGTTGTAATGGTGAGGATGAGAGACAGGTGTCCGGCACCGGTACGGTGAAGCGTATCGAACTGGAGGGCGGGTTCTACGGGATAGTGAGTGATGATAACAAAAACTATGACCCGATAAATCTCAGCCAGTCCTTCCAGACAGATGGCTTACGAGTCCGCTTCAAGGCTAAAATACGCGAGGACCTGGCGAGCACCCACATGTGGGGCACTATGATTGAGATAACCGAAATCGAGCGATTGCAGTAAGCTGCCGGCTTTTTCTGCTGGATTAAGTGGAATATCATGGGCGTTGTTATTGGAATAGACCTGGGTACGACCAACTCGGTGATGGCGGTCGTTAAAGCGGGGAAACCAGTAACTATCCCCAGCGCCGAGGGGGAAATGCTGACTCCCTCCGTGGTGGCATTCAATGCCCGGGCAAAGGAATGGCTGGTGGGGATAGCGGCCAGACGGCAGGCCATCATTAACCCTGTGAACACCATCTTTTCAGTAAAGCGTTTCCTGGGGCGTAAGCTGGGAGACGCTTCCATAAGTTCTGACGTGAAATTGTCACCCTGCAAGTTCAGCGCGGCTCCAAATGGCACGGTGCTGGTGAAGATGGGCGAGAAATGGTGTTCCCCGGTGGAAATCACCGCCCGTATCCTGCGAAAGCTGAAAACAGACGCCGAAACTTTCCTCGGCGAGCCGGTTACTGAGGCAGTAATTGCCGTCCCCGCCTATTTCGATGATAATCAACGCCAGGCAACCAGGGATGCCGGTACCATTGCCGGCTTCAATGTACTCCGGATTATCAGCGAGTCGGCCGCGGCGGCCAGCGCCTTCGGGCTGAACAAGCAACAGGAAGAGACCATCGCCGTCTATCATCTGGGCGGAGGCACCTTTGATATCTCAATACTGATAACGGGCGGGTTCGATATCGGGGCCGGCACTATCGAGGTGGTCTCCGTCGCCGGCGATACCCATCTGGGCGGCGACGATTTCGACCGCGTAATCCTGCACTCCCTGTGTGACGCTTTTCAGAAGAGCTCGGGAGTAGACTTACGGGCTGACAAAACGGCGCTGCAGCGGCTCCGGGAAGCGGCGGAGAAAGCCAAGATCGAGCTGTCGACTGTACAGCAGACCGAGATTAACCAGCCTTTTATCGCCACTGGCGCCGATGGCCCCAGGCATCTTAATGCCGTCCTTACCCGGAACGTCCTGGAGCAGATGGTTACTGGTCTGGTGGAGCAGACACTTGTCCCCTGCCGTCAGGCGCTGAACGACTCTAAACGATGGACCACCCATATCACCAGGGTAGTCCTGATCGGTGGTCAGACCCGAATGCCTTTGATCCAGGAAAGGGTACAGCAGTTCTTCGGCGAACGGCTTAGTCGTGGAATCAATCCGGAAGAAGCGGTCGCCATCGGGGCGGCCATAAATGGAGCGGTGCTTAAAGGCGAGCTGGATGGCGTGCTGTTGCTGGACGTTACTCCCCACACCCTGGGCATTGAGACTATCGGCGGCGTAGCCACACCCCTGGTCCCACGCAATACTACCATTCCGACCTCCAAAAGCCAGGTTTTCAGCACCACGGCAGACAATCAATCTGACGTTGAGATACATGTCATCCAGGGGGAGAAGCCAATGGCGGCGGATAACCGGACACTAGGCCGTTTCGTCCTCGATGGCATCAAGCCGGCGCCGCGCGGGACTCCGCAGATTGAAGTTACCTTCGATATCGATGGAAATGGCATTCTCAGTGTCCGGGCCCAGGATAAAGATACCGGCCGGGAGCAGAAAATAACCATCAAGGCCTCCAGTGGACTGAGCATAGAGGAGATCGAACGATTGCAGCGGGAAGTGGCGATGTGAGCCCACCCGGCATACAGACCATCCTGAGCAACAAAAACAGTACTTTGGAGCGAAATGTCTAACCCCCGGAACTACCAGACCGAAGCCATCATTATTAAGAAGACCAAACTGGGTGAGGCGGATAGAATCCTGACCCTCTTTACCCCTCATCTGGGGAAGATTCAGGCGGTCGCCAAAGGGGTCAGACGCCCCAAGAGTAAGCTGGCCGGACACCTTGAGCTATTGACCCACAGCCTGGTGTCTCTGGCACGGGGGCATAATCTGGACGTTATCACCGGCAGTCAGACCATCAACGGCTTTCTGCTGCTGAAGAGCGACCTGTGGCTCACCTCCTGCGCCCTCTACCTCGCCGAGCTGGTCAACCAGTTCACCGCCGACCATCAGGAGAACTACTCCCTGTTCCAACTGCTACTGGCAACGATGCAGCGGTTGGAGCAGCCCGGTAATAACGAGTTGTTGCTACGCTATTTTGAGGTGCATCTCCTGAGCGAAGCTGGCTACCGTCCCCAATTGCACCAGTGCGTTGTCTGCCACACAACACTGCAACCGATGACCAATACGTTTAGCTCCAGCGCCGGCGGAGTATTGTGTCCTGAGTGCGGGGAGGACCAGTCTATGGCCTCACCGCTTTCGGTCAATGCCCTGAAAGTGCTGCGCCTGTTGCAGAGCGATGATTACCCCACCGTTAGCCGGCTCAAAATCGACTCATCGTTAGCGCGGGAACTGGACGAGGTGTTGCGGGACTACCTGAGATACCTTCTGGAGCGGGAGATAAAATCGGTCGCCTGGCTGGATACTTTGCGGAAACAAATGAGGGAGAAAACACTCCTGCCGGAGCTCAGTACCGCGCGGGAAGATACCGGTTAACGGCCCTTACCTGGGCTTTACTATCCCGTCGCATAAGGTACATAATAGGGAATTGAGAATCCGGGCTTCCCGGTCCTCTAGCTATATCACAGGAGAAGTAAATGGCATCCCGATTAGAACGTATTGAACAACAACGGCAGCAGAAACTGGAGCGGATCCGGGCGAGCGGTATCAATCCCTACCCGAACCGCTACCATCGCGGCCATACGGCGCAGCAGGCGGTGACTCTACTGAAACAGCAAGAAGACACCGGCCAGACCGGCGCCCTGGTAGTCAATATCGCCGGACGTATTATGGCGGTCCGCTCTATGGGCAAGATCGCTTTCTTGGACGTCCGTGACGGTTCGGGCAAAATCCAGTTGTCCATCCATAAAGACCGACTTAATGAAAGTAATTTGAAACTATTTGGTGACCTAGATATCGGCGATATCATCGGTGCCGGCGGCACCATGTTCCGCACCCGGAGCGGGGAACCGACCGTTGATGTTGAAAGTTTTACTCTTTTGGCCAAATCGCTCCAGCCCCTGCCGGAAAAGTGGCACGGACTCAGCGACGTTGAGCTGAGGTACCGGCAGCGTTATCTGGACCTGATTAGCAATACCGAGGTGAAACGGATCTTCCAGGTGCGCAGCCAGGTAATCAGCGCTATCCGGGAGTTCCTTGACCGGCGCGGTTTTCTGGAGGTGGAAACACCGGTATTACAGCCTTCAGCCGGCGGGGCGCTGGCCCGCCCTTTCATCACCCATCACAACGCCCTCGACCAGGACTTCTATTTGAGGATCGCCCTGGAACTGCATTTGAAACGACTGATTATCGGCGGCTTCGACAAGGTGTATGAGATCGGCCGCGTCTTCCGTAACGAAGGCATCTCGGTACGGCATAACCCGGAGTTCACCATGCTGGAGAGCTACGAGGCCTATGCCGATTACCATGATGTCATGAACATGCTCGAGGAAATGGTCTCTAAAGTCTGCCAGCAGGTCCTGGAAATGCAGGAGGTACCGTTCGGGGACGGTACCATTAGCTTCAAGACCCCGTGGGCGCGCCTTGGTTTACGGGAAGCGGTGATGGAGCACAGCAGCATCGACTTCGTCCAGTACCCGAAGGCGCCTTCGCTCCGGGCGAAAATGCGAGAGCTGGGAATGGAAGTGGACCCGGCGAAGAACTGGGCGCACCTGGTTGATGAGCTGGTCTCTACCTTCGTCCAGCCCAAGCTAATACAGCCGACGATACTGTATGACTATCCGGTCTCGATGTCTCCTCTGGCCAAGACCCGGCCGGACAACGACCGTGTGGTGGAGCGCTTTGAGGCCTTTGCCGGCGGCCTCGAGATTGCCAATGCTTTCACCGAGCTCAACGACCCCGACGAGCAGCGGGAACGTTTCGTGCAGCAGATGGTGGAGCGCGAGGGGGAAAACGAAGAAGCCTGGACTATCGACGAAGACTTTCTGCTGGCGATGCAGTACGGTATGCCGCCCACCGGTGGCCTGGGGGTCGGCATCGACCGCCTGGTAATGGCGCTCACCGGACAGCAGTCGATCCGCGAAGTCATCCTGTTCCCACAGCTTAAGGAGAAGCCGTGAAATAGACTACTATTGGACGTTATCTGACCATTACAAATTGTAATGAGTCCTGAAGGTGGCTATAGTGGGGATAAGACAGCATAAGAACCCTAATAGAGGAGTGTAAGAGAGGGGTTTCACCCCTTTCTAGTTGGTTCCCCTGCCCCTCGAAATCAGGGAAGGAGGTATAGGGGACAGGGTCCCTCATCAATAAGGAGAAAAATCTATGCTTGACCTGAAGTTCATCCGCGAAAATACTGCCCTGGTGCGCCAGGCGATCGCTAACCGCCAGACCAGCGCCCCACTTGATGAAATCCTGCAACTCGATGGGGAGCGGCGCCGCAAATTACTGGAACTGGAAGAGTTGCGTCATGTCCGCAAGGAATCCGCCCGGGCAAAGAAATTGAGTAAAGAGACCATGGAGGAAGGGCGCGACCTGCGTACCATGATCAAAGGGCTGGAAGAAGAGGTCCGGGACCTGGATGGTCAGCTAGAGGGACTGCTGCTGCAATTGCCGAATATTCCCGATGCCTCGGTGCCGGTCGGCAAAGACGAGTCCGAGAATATCCTGGTGCGCTCCTGGGGGGAGCCACCTAAATTCGATTTCCCGCCGGCGCCCCACTGGACCCTCGGTGAGTCCCTGGGCATT
>JAQTRN010000064.1 GCA_028711795.1 Dehalococcoidales bacterium
ATATTATCGGGGAGAAGGAATTCCGGCAGATGAAGCCCAGTGCCTATTTCATTAACACCGCTCGTGGCCCGGTGGTAGATGAGGTAGCGCTCATTAAGGCCTTACAGGAGAAGTGGATCGCTGGCGCCGGCCTGGACGTTTTCGAGAAAGAACCGGTAGACCCGGATAACCCGCTGCTCAAGATGGACAATGTCGTCGTCACGCCGCATTCCGCCTCGTATTCTGACACCTCTTTCCGGCGCTTGCGCCGCAGTGTGGGCCAGGAGGCTGCCCGCGTTTTGAAGGGATACTGGCCCAAGAACATAGTCAATAAATCGGTCAAGCCCAAGGTCAACTTGGCGAAGGAGAAGTAGAATGGAACCATTATCATCATCAGAACTAAAAGCACTGGCGGCCTGGCCGACACCGGCCATCTGTAATGCGATTGAGACCTTTAACATCCGGCCGCGAAACCAGGGTTCAATGCTGGGAATAAAATGTATCTTCCCGGACTTCGGCCCTATGGTGGGCTATGCGGCGACGGCAACAATGACCGCTTATTTGCCGGCTACTGATAGGGACCGCAACGCTACGGCGGCCCACTGGGACAACATACGTAAGACCCCGGCACCGCGGGTAGCCGTGATTCATGATCTGGACCATCCCCAGGCGATCGGTTCTCTCTGGGGCGAAGTCAACGGTAACATCCACAAAGCCCTGGGTTGTCTTGGGGTAGTCACCGATGGCGGCGTCAGAGATGTGGATGAAGTCCACGCCCTCGGTTTTCACTTCTTTGCCGCCGATGTCATCCCGTCACACGCCTATGTCCATATTGTAGACTCGGGTATTCCGGTGAAGGTGGGTGGGGTGGTGGTCAATAACGGAGACCTTATCCACGCGGACAAGCATGGGGTAGCAGTTATTCCCCATGAGATTGCCCGGGAAGTGGCGGCGGCTTGCCAAAAAGTGGAAGACCGGGAGCGAAAGATCATCAACTTCTGTAAGTCACCCGGTTTTAATGTCGATGGGCTAAAGGAATTGATGAAAAGTCTATAACCTGGTGAGAAATAGATCAGACGGTCCGGGAGGAAAGCGATGAAAAAGAACCAACTCAGAGAGCTTCTGAAGGCCGGGAAACCAACTCTGGGGACTCACCTGGTGGGTCCATGGCCTGGTATGGTAGAGGTGATCGGACATTCCGGCGCCTTCGACTATATCGAATATGTGGGAGAGTACTCTCCCTTCAGTCTGGAGCAACTGGACAATTTCGGCCGGGCGATCGAACTGTTTCCGAATATGTCCTCAATGATGAAGGTGGAAGAGCAGACACGCGGGTTTATTGCTACCAGAGCGATTGACGCCGGCATTCAAAATGTTCTCTTTACCGATTGCCGCTCAGCCGCTGAAGTAAGAGAATGTGTCCGCCTGGTGAGGTCGGAAAGGCCGGACGCCGGTGGCGCCCATGGTTGTGGTATGCGGCGTAATGTTGGCTATGTGGTGGAAGGCTGCTCCGAGGCGTGGACCAGGGCTATGGATGAGGTTGTCATCGCCTTTATGATTGAGAAGAAAGGCGCCATGGAAGAACTGACGGAAATACTCTCGATCAAAGGTGTCGATATGGTCCAGTTTGGTCCGGGTGACTACTCAATCAGTATCGGTAGACCGGGACAGGGTAGGGCTCCGGAAGTCCAGAAAGCCCACCGGGATATGATTGAGCTAGCCCTGAAGAAGGGGGTACCCCCCAGGGTCGAGATAGCCAGCTTTGATCAGGCCAAACCGTACATCGAGATGGGAGTTCGCCACTTCTGCATCGGGTGGGACGTCAGCACCATATATGCCTGGTGTAAGCAGCAGGCGGAAGGTATGAGGAACCTGCTGGCTTAATCAAGGCTGTTTTCTATATAGCCTGTTTGCTTGCCGGTAAGCAAGTGATACTGAGGGCTGACGCTGATGTCTATTAAGAGGCGTCAGCCTTAAGGCGCCGCTGAGTTGTGTGGTCTTGTGTTCTCGAACCGGTGACTCTCCATCTCCAAAAGACCAGCTCCGGTTGCTGGGGAGCCATGCCAGCTTAACTGGTAATGTGGATTAAGCCCAGCAGGTCCAGGCCGCGGAAGATCATACTGACGGCTATCGCCGCCAGTAACAGGCTGAACACCTTGGATACCGCTTTCAGTCCTCCTTTGCCTAAAAAGCCGACGATTCGATTGCTCAGTTTAAGGCTGGTCCAGACCACCAGCATATTAAGAATAAACGAAATCAGGACGACATATAGCGGAAACTGAGTCGCCAGCAACAACAAGGTGGTTATCGTGGCTGGACCAACTGTCAGCGGTGTTCCGATGGGGACGACGGCGACCATCTCTTCTTTGATCATCTCCACTATGTGCCCCGTTAACACATATCTGATGGAGAGTATCAGCAGGATAAGACCGCCAGCGATGGCAAAAGCCCCCACGGAGATATCCATCACGTTCAAAACAAATTGGCCAAAAAACAGGAAAATGAGGCCAACGATTGTGGCGGTTATGGTAGCGGTATTTATCATTTTGCCCCGCTCGTGAGGGGACATGCCTTCGCTCAAGGAGACCACAAAGGGCAGGTTCCCCAGCGCGTCAATGACGATGAGCAGGGGAACAAAAGTCAGTACCAAAGACTCCAGCCAGTTTTGCATTGTTCCCATTATAGCATGATAAAATTACGTGGTTTATTATGCTAGAAGAATGACTATTGCTGCGAAAAGAAATGTGGTATTGTTTTAATTGACGTTGGATTATTGAGCCATGTTAAGGAGGTAGGCTATGATTCGAGAGCTAACTGCGGACGAAGCCCGGGAGCGGTGTGATCCCGGGCTATTTGAGTGTGATTCCACGGCCGAATTGGCGCCGATGGATGGCATTATCGGCCAGGATAGAGCTATCAGCGCGCTTAAGTTCGGTCTTAATATTTTGAAAGCAGGATTTAACATCTATGTTTCGGGGCTGGCCGGCACCGGAAAAACCACGGCCATCAAGTCTTTCCTGGATGCCCTGGCCGCCCAGCGGGATACTCCTCCTGATTGGTGTTATGTCCATAACTTCCGTGACCCTTATTGTCCCAAGGCCTTGAAAGTACCGGCGGGCATGGGGCTGGGACTACAGAAAGACATGAAACGCACCATTGATAACGCCCGGCGAGGTCTAACACAGGCTTTTACCAGCAAAGAGTACGCTAACCGTCGTGCCGAGATAACCGAAGACTTTACCCGGAAGCGAGAGGCTGCCTTCAATATGATCGGCAAGAAAGCCAGGGACAGAGGACTGTTATTACAGACCACGCCGGTCGGACTCATCTTTATCCCGGCTGCCGGTGATGAACCGATGAGCGAAGAGGCATACCGAAAGCTGAGCCCCCGCGAGAAAGAGGAGATCAGAAAAAAGCAGGAGGAACTGACCCGAGAACTAAAAGATAAAATTATCGAGCTCAAAGCTGAGGAAAGCGCCGTTGAAAAACGGCTGGAGGATACCGACCGTGAGGTGGCCAGCTATTCGGTTAGCTACCTGTTCGAAGAGATGCGGCGGAAATACGACCAACTTGCCCAGGTCATCGAGTATTTGAAAGAGGTCGAACAGGATATAACTGACAATTTTGAACAATTCAAAGTAGAACCGAAGAGCCCCGAAGCCGATCCCCTGGCGGCTATGCAAGAACTCGTACGGAAACAGGCCCTCCGTAAGTACGAGATTAATGTCCTGGTAGATAACTCCGAGCTGAAAGGGGCTCCGGTAACCCTGGAACTGAATCCTATTTTTAATAATCTCTTCGGGCGTATTGAAAAGGAAGCCCAGTTTGGCGCTCTATATACCGATTTTACGATGATTAAGAGTGGTTCTATGCACCGTGCCAACGGCGGCTATCTGGTGGTTAGGATTGAAGACCTGCTGACTAACTTCCAGTCATGGGAAGGTCTGAAACGGACTCTGCGGGATGGCAAGCTAAACATCGAAGAAATAGGGGAGCGGATGGGTTTTGTGGCGACTAAAAGTCTGCGGCCAGAACCGATTCCACTTGACATAAAAGTAGTGGTCATCGGCGAGCCTATGTACTATTACCTGTTGTGGCAGATGGACCCGGAATTCAGGGAACTGTTTAAGGTTAAAGCTGATTTTGATAGCCGTATGGACAAAACGGAAGATAACATCAAGAAATACGCTTCAGTTATCTGCCGGATGTGCAAAACAGGGAATTTGAAGCACATCAAGAACGATGCCCTGGCCAAGATTCTGGAGCATAGTTCCCGGCTGGCCGGGGAGCGGGATAAATTGTCTACTCTGTTTGCTGATATCGCCGATATCGTTCATGAGGCTAACTTCTGGGCGACGGATGAGAAAGCGTCGTTGATCGAAGCCAAGCACGTGAATAAGGCGATAGAACAGAAGGTCTACCGCTCCAATCTCATCCAGCAGCGTATCACCGAAATGATCGATAAAGGCATGATCATGATAGATACCGAGGGAGAGAAGGTCGGGCAGGTGAATGGCCTGGCGGTAATCGACTTGGGTGATTTTTCTTTCGGTAGACCGAGCCGGATCACGGCTACGGTCGGCGTGGGTCGTGAGGGGCTGATTGATATCGAGAGAGAGGCTAAGCTCGGTGGCCGGATCCATACCAAAGGGGTTATGATTCTGAACGGGTACATGACGGAGAAATATGTTCGAGATATCCCTCTGTCTCTCTCGGCACGCCTGGTCTTTGAACAGAGCTATGAGGAAGTCGAGGGCGATAGTGCTTCCAGTACCGAGCTTTATGCCTTGTTGTCCCGCCTGGCCGAAGTGCCCATCAAGCAGGGTATCGCCGTCACCGGTTCGGTCAATCAGAAGGGAGAAGTACAGGCTATCGGTGGACTGAATGAAAAGATCGAGGGTTTCTTTGAAATTTGCCGGGTTAAAGGGTTGAATGGTCAGCAGGGAGTCATGGTGCCGGCCAGTAATGTCCGGAACCTGATGCTGAAAGAGGAAGTGGTGGCGGCTATCAAGAAAGGGGAGTTCCATATCTACTCGGTAACCACCATTGATGAAGGTATCGAAGTGCTCACCGGGGCGAAGGCCGGGAAATTGCTCGAAGACGGCGGTTATGAACCGGATTCGGTAAACCATAAAGTTCAGAAGTGCCTGGTTACCCTGGCTGAGAAACTGAAGCGTTTTTCCGCAGGCGAGGAGAAAGCGAGAAAGACCGGCGGCGATAATAACGGGTCCAAGACCTAGGATTGACCGCCCGCAGTCCTCAGAGATTGGTATCGGGCTCGATCTCGCTATTTGAGTAGACCGACTCATTGTTGAAGAATTTCAGTAGTCGCAGCGCTCTGCTATTGGCCGGTGACATAACGTCGAGAAAAGCGCTGGACAGCCCGGCTCCGGCCAGCATGGTCAGCAGCGATGCCTCGATGAAGGGTCGCAACTGATTTGAGGCCCCACTGGAGATGTTGCCAATCCAGCAGGTGCTTCTGACCGGCGGGTCAAAGGCCTGCGGTAGAGCCCTTATGACCTCGATAACCCGGGTCAAGTGTCTTTGCCCCACATCGCTGGTGATATGCAGTATTCCAGGGTCGATAAAGATGCGGTCGTTGGTTATGCCGACTTCATTAGCCGCGCCGATCAGTATGGCCGCGGTTTTGAGCATATCCGGCGTATCGCTTAGCCTGGTGGGATCAGTAACCAGCAGGATAACTTCAGCTTGATACCTGGCGGCTAAGGGCAGCAGTTGCTGGAGCCCGGCCTCACTGATCGAGATAAAATTGACTATGGGCGGACGGTTACAGACTTTAAGTCCGGCTTCGAGGACATCCGGGCTATTTGTACTCAGGCAGAGTTGCTTTTTCGCGACCTGCTGGACTACTTTGACGGCAATTTCGATGGCTTTGGCCTGGTCATGGTGTTGCTGGAGGTTGATCTCGATACTATCAGCGACGGCGGAACACCTCGTGGCTACTTCCCGGAGATTACGTACGGTTGAACTGGCCTCACTCCAACCGTCGGCTTTCAACTGGTCGAAAATCTGGTTGATGTGCCGGTTTCTGGTGGTGATGTTATCAGCAATGATAAACATGAAGACCTCCCTATGCGGGTGATAAGAGTCATATTCCCATTTCCTTTTGGGGTAAAGCTTGGGAGAGTTTGGCCATTGTTTCTTCCGGGCCCAGGCCATAGACTGCGATAAGCTTTTGACGGCTGGTGTGCCCGTGGAGGATTTCCAGATTGCCCCCGGCTATCCCCAGGGTTTCGGCGAGCAGAGCCAGTAAGGCACGGTTAGCCTGTCCTTTCTGTGGTGGTGCCTTTACCCTGGCATAAAGAATACGTTCTTTGAGAGCGGTTATTTCGTCTGTCCTGGCGCCGGGGCGCAGGTGGACTTCTATGGTCGCTTTCTTGTCAGCTATGC
>JAQTRN010000065.1 GCA_028711795.1 Dehalococcoidales bacterium
AATATAGGGGTCCAGCTCCTCGACGACAACAACTTTCTCGACCTCTTTGGCAAACTTCCGGACGAGTTCTGCCGGGACGGGATAGGTAGTCACCAGCTTAAGGTGCGAGGCATTCTTAAAGACCTCTCGTGCATACTGATGGGCGACCCCGCTCGATATCACACCCAGCTTCCGGTCAGCCAGTACCATCTCGTTCATAGGGAAGCTCTCCACGTAGACGCGCAGCCTGGCGATACGCTCTTCCATCGCCCGGCGCCGGGTACGTGCGTTAGACGGGACCATCACGAACTTCTCCTGCGAGCGGGTAAAGCTCGCCGGTTTCAGGTCGGTTGGACGCTCCTTATTGATATCCACCACCGTCTTGCAGTGAGAAAGGCGGGTAGTAGAGCGGATAAGCACCGGCGTATCGAACTCCTCGCTGACCCGGAAAGCCCGGTCCATCAACTCGTAGGCTTCCCGGCTGTCCGAGGGTTCGAACATGGGCACTTTGGCGAACGGGGCGAAGTGGCGGTTGTCCTGCTCTCCCTGCGAACTGTGCTCACCGGGGTCATCACAGGAGAAAACTACCAGTCCACCCACCACACCGGTGGTGGCGGCAGCGAAGAATGGGTCGGCAGCTACGTTCAGTCCTACATGTTTCATCGAGACCATAGCCCTGACGCCGCTAAAACATGCCCCCAGTGCCACCTCCATGGCCACCTTCTCGTTCGTCGACCATTCGGTATAGACATCGTCGAAGCCGACCATGTTCTCAATTATCTCGGTGCTGGGTGTCCCGGGATAACCCGTGGCGATACGTACCCCGGCGTGATAGGCTCCCAGAGCAAAAGCTTCATTTCCAGATAGTAGTTTCATCATTTTGCGTTACTATCGACTCCTATTTAAAATCAGGGATATCTTCACATCCGTATATACTAACAATTTTGGTTCGTAATATCAATAACGGCTCACTGTCCGGACTGAGGGACGATAGCGTTTTTTTGATAATCCGATAATCCTTCAAAGGCTCTGCTTCAGTGGTAAGTTGTGCCCTACCTGTAGTATCAGGAGTTTATGCACCAGGGTTGGATTTCTTCAAGGATAACAAAATACTTTTTTGTTAAATCGAGAATGGGAGTATTTCTGCTCCCATTAAGATATTCTCTGGCTTCTAATCCGCTACCGCTGGCTAAACATCGTGATGTCTGATTTCTTGCACTTACGAGTGGCCGAGTGGAGACGAGCCAAGAAGTATTTTACCTCACCAATAATCCTCTATTATCCTTCAGGCTCAATCCCGTCTTGTTTTAAAATAATAAGTGGTGAAAAAGATAATTATTATCACTCCGGCCGTAACTACTCCGATAAGCATCCAGTTGATGCCTGATTCCGGTGGCGGCGGCGGGGGCGCTGGTGGCGCTGGTAATAGTGTTGGTGGCGTTACCGGAACAGGCTTACTTACCGGCGGTGGCGCCAACACCATGAATTTCCCTTTAATCCCGTTCACGTCCACGGTATAGGTGGCTGCTTCCTGACGGCTGACCGTGAAGCTGACGGTTGCGGACTCGCCGGCAGCCACGTCCACGTTCTTAGTTTCCACGTCCGCTTCATTTATCTTCAGTACTAGTTCAGCAGTCCCTGAAATACCGCCCGTATTGGCTACCGATACGGTAACGGTTACGTCTTTGCCCACCTCCACCTCCGCCGGTGTCACCGTAAGGTTGGATAATGAGAAGGCCGCTGGTACTACCTTGCCAAGAAGGGCGAAGTCTGTGAAGTGGCTGACCAGGGCAGTGACCGTGTGCGTTTCCGTATCAACGGTGCATTCCAGCTCTACCCACTCGCCGGCGGCTTCATCATAGAAGGCCAGCACTAGGTCTTCCGCGGCGACGCCCTCCGGCAGTGCTTCGGGGTCGTACTGGAAGGATAGAGTAAATGGCGGGGCAAATGTAGCCCCAGCCGGCCCGAAGGCATAGGCCAGGCCGATAATGTTGGTATCTTCAGGCGGCGGTGGCGGATTGTCATTGACCGCCATATCTAGGGTGTGTAATGCCTTCCCGTTTTTGTTTTTCATTACCGTGCCTTTGGGGATGGTAACGGTAAGCATGCCGTCAGCAGAGGTGGCTTCAACCGTTCTATACACCTTGCCCGTGGAGTCCGTAATAAGCCGCTGTGTCGTTCCCAGCATGTTGCTATTGGAATAGCTGTAGTCTCCTCTTCCGCCTCCATCACTGGGTGGTGGGGCCGGTGAAGGTGAGCTGCCGCTCAGGCTCACGGTAACGGTGGCTTCACCCGGGTCATCGGACGGTATCGACAGGCTGGCGGTCTTGCTACCGGCTGAGGTCGGGCTGAAGACGACCTCCAGAGTGGCGCTGCCGCCGGGGGCTATCACCTGCCCGGAAGCGGTATCATTCTGCTTGGAAAACTCGGCGGCGCTGGCCCCGCCGATGGTAATGGTGCCGACAGTCAGGCTGTTATCACTGCTGCCAGCGTTGCTGATGGTTACCGTATGTGCCGGGCTTGATGCACCGCTAGCCACCGAGCCGAAGTTTATCGTAGTGGGGCTACGGGAAATATCGGGAGAAGTGCCCAGACCGCCCGAGCTATTGACCAGCTGGGCATAGATGTCAACATTGCCGTTGCGATAGTCCTCCCAGGTGATGATGGCGCCGTGGTCGCCGTCGGAAACAAGCTGTGGTAATTCCCCGCCGCCTGCGGTGCAGATGGCGGTGCCGTTGTCCGTCGTCCAATTAGCGCTGCCATCAGCGTTAACCCGCTGGGCGTAGATGTCCTCGTTGCTGCTGCGATAGTCCATCCAGGTGATTATGGCGCCGCCCGAGTCATCGGAGACAATCCGTGGAAAATTCTGGTCACTGCCAATCACGTTGCAGATGGCCGTCCCGTTGTCCGTCGTCCAATTAGCGCTGCCATCAGCGTTAACCCGCTGGGCGTAGATGTCATGGTTGGGGATGTCATCGCGACGATCAGTCCAGACGATGATGGCGCCGCCCGAGCCATCGGTAACAATCTGTGGAAAATACTGTTCACTGCCAACCACGTTGCAGATGGCGGTGCCGTTGTCTGTCCAGAGGGTATTACCCAGGTTGTTAATCCGCTGGGCGTAGATGTCAAAATTGGTGCTGCGATAGTCATACCAGGTGATGATGGCGCCGCCCGCGCCATCGGAAACAAGCTGAGGGTATTCCTGGTCACTGGCCGAGGTGCATACGGCGGTGCCGTTGTCTGTCCAGAGGGTATTACCCGCGCTGTTAATCCGCTGGGCGTAGACATCATCATTGGTGCCGCTGCGATAGTCCACCCAGGTGATGATGGCGCCGCCTGAGTCGTCATAGACAAGCTGTGGTGAAGACTGGTCGCTGCCAAGCACGTTGCAGATGGCGGTGCCGTTGTCCGTCCACTGGGCAATCCCCGAACTGTTAATCCACTGGGCATAAATGTCATCGTTGCGCTGACGGTTGTCCTGCCAGACGATGATGGCACCGCCCGAGTCGTCGGAAACAAGCTGAGGTTCATCCTGCCCGTTGGTTACGTTGCAGATGACGGTGCCGTTGTCCGTCCACTGGGCAATACCCGAGCTATTAACACGCTGGGCGTAGATGTCATAGTTGCTGTTACGATTGTCCCTCCAGGTGATGATGGCGCCGCCCGCGCCATCGGAAACAAGCTGAGGGTATTCCTGGTCACTGGCCGAGGTGCATACGGCGGTGCCGTTGTCCGTCCACTGGGCAATACCCGAACTGTTAACACGCTGGGCGTAGATGTCATAGTTGCCGTTACGTTCGTCCTGCCAGACGATGATGGCGCCGCCCGCACCGTCGGAGACAAGCTGAGGGTATTCCTGGTTTTGGGTCTCGGTGCAAATCGGGTTATTTACCGTGGAGTCGGTTGACCAGGCCAGCGCCGCCAGGGGCATACCGGCCACCAGCAACGATAAAGCCAGTATAAGTGACAGATATTTTAGATGTTTTATCGTCATTTCTCCTTTGACGCCGACAGCGCGGAGAAAAGTACTGGCTTTATTATATTCGAAAATCCAGACTAATTATATTCCTTTTCCCTTAAAAGTCAAAGGTTTGACGATGAATTTAATGCACCGGTGTCTCAATAGTGTTCAAATTCTGAATAGTAGAAGGGGGTTACTGACGTTGGGTTAGTGGGGTAGGGCGTCTTACCAAGCACCATGACACTTTTTGTTTTTTGTTTCTTTCCCCAGCCCCAGAGAGGGAATGATAAACGTGCTAGTTCTTGAAATTTTACCTTATGACTTTTTGATTACTCGCCTGTTTTACTTAAATGATTGGCGATTCTAACGGGTGTAATGTAGAATTGGTTATGTCTTACCAAAAACCGGGAGCATTCTAACAGGAGGATTAAGTTGAACGCAGATAAAGACACCGAAAAAGATAGAGCAAGAAGGATTCTAATCGTTGGTGGTGTGGCCGGGGGAGCTTCATGCGCTACCCGCGCAAGAAGACTCTCGGAGAAAGCAGAGATCATTATCTTCGAACGCGGTCCATACGTCTCATTTGCCAATTGTGGTCTACCATATTACGTGGGTGACATCATTACTGAAGAACAAAACCTGATTGTGGCTACACCCGCTCTTTTTCGAGAAAGGTTTAACATTGAGGTACGCACACAAACTAATGTCATCTCTATTGACCGTGAAAAGCAGGAAATTGAAGTGGAGGATTTGAGAACTCATGCTATCTATCGGGAGAAGTACGATGCACTGGTACTAGCTCCTGGGGCAACACCAATTCGTCCTCCGCTTCCTGGTATTGACCTCCCCGGGATATATTCTCTGCGAACAATACCGGACAGCCGCGATATCCGAAGCTGGATTATTCAAGGTAACGCCAAAAGAGCAGTAATAGTTGGCGGGGGTTTCGTTGGGCTGGAGATGGCAGAAAACCTGGTCAGGCGTGGAATCTCGGTCACGATAATCGAAATGCAGAATCACGTCATGCCAGCCTTAGATTATGAGATGGTCACCCCGATCCACGACCATTTGAATGCCAACGGGGTTTCTCTCCATCTGGAAGATGCGGTTACCGAGTTCAAACAAGACGGGAAGGACAATCTAATTGTGAACACTAAATCAGGCCAGACGTTTACTGCGGACCTGATCATACTGGCAATAGGCGTTCGCCCGGAAGTAACCCTGGCCAGAAGCGCGGGTCTCGAAATCGGGGAAAGAGGCGGTATTCGAGTAAATGACCGCATGAAAACCAGTGATGACCATATTTGGGCAGTCGGTGACGCTGTAGAAGTTCGTGACTTTATCTCCGGAGAATGGACCGTTCTTGCCCTGGCCGGACCGGCTAATCGACAGGGAAGAATTGCGGCCGGTACTATCCTCGGCCGTGATTTTACATTCAGAGGCGTGCAAGCCACATCAATATGCGGTGTTTTTGGAATGGCTATTGCCTCTACCGGACTCACTGAAAACACTTTGATACGCCTTAATAAAGCCGGGAGAAACATAGCGTATGAAAAGGTGTATTTGTACCCCGGACACCACGCTAGCTACTACCCTGGAGCGGGTCAAATTGCTATGAAGATAATTTTCTCTACAAGGGATGGAAAAGTGCTTGGAGCTCAGGCGGTTGGTCGGGAGGGAGTCGATAAGCGAATAGATGTCATTTCCACTGCGATACAGAACGAGGCAACAGTGTATGATCTGGAAGAGGCAGAGTTATGCTATGCTCCACAGTATGGTGCCGCTAAAGATCCGATTAATGTAGCCGGGATGATTGCAGCCAATGCTCTTCGCGGTGATGGTCCGCTAGTTCACTGGGAAGATATCAAGAATACGAATGCCTTTATCCTTGACGTTCGTAACCCGTCTGAATATGTATCTGGCCACGTAGATAGAGCACTAAATATACCACTTAACGAACTCCGTTCCCGAATGCATGAATTGCCGCCTGAACGAGAAATATGGACATATTGTAGTGTAGGTCAGCGGTCGTACTACGCAGTCCGCGCATTAAGGCTCAATCAATTCAATGCTAGAAATCTGTCCGGAGGTATACA
>JAQTRN010000066.1 GCA_028711795.1 Dehalococcoidales bacterium
GGGTCATCCGTCCCTTTTCCACACTCCTGGCCAGGAAAGAGTCGATGCCGCCCAATCCCTTTTTTAGTAGAGTCTCGTTTATTTCAGAAGCCACCACCGGGTAGCCAGACTGGGCACAGACCTGGGCAATACCCGCACCCATAATGCCACAACCGACAACGCCTACTTTCTTGATTTCCATATCATCTCTACCTTCCTATCCTTTATTCGTTACTTGCCTTTGTACTCCGGTTTCCGCTTCTCCACAAACGCCCCCGTCCCCTCACTAAAGTCTTCCGTCCCTAAACAGTAAGACTCTAAAGCGTTCTCTAACCGCAACCCATCATCCAGACTCATGTCACTCCCCCGCACCATCGCCTCTTTCGCCGCCCGCACCGCCAGCGGCCCCGCCTTGCAGATCGCCTCCGCCCACTCCTTCGCCGTCGCCAGCAACTGCTCCCGCGGTACTACCTTGTTCACCAGGCCAATCCGATACGCCTCGGCGGCATCCACCGGTCGCCCCATCAGCAATAGCTCCGCCGCCTTACACCACGGCACCATCCGCGGCAACCGTTGTGTGCCACCCCAGCCCGGTATCAGCCCTAACCCCACCTCCGGCGTCCCGAAACGGCTGCCTTCCACCACTATCCGGATATCACAGGCCAGCATGATCTCCAGACCACCACCAAAGGCCACTCCGTTCACCGCCGCAATCAGCGGCTTCCACATGTCCAGCCCGCGCATGATGCTCGGGGGCACCGCCCAGGGATGGGCACGATTTTCCTTAGCGAAGGGCAGCATGTTCTTGATGTCAGCACCGATAGAAAAAGCCCTTGACCTGGCGCCAGTGACAATACCCACCCACAGGTCGGGGTCGTCCCGGAACTCGGTCAATCGCTCCGAGAGTTCCTGAAAGACCGGCAAATCGATACTGTTAAGTGCTTCCGGGCGGTCGATGACAAAGGTAGCGATTCTGCCTTCTTTTATATAATCGACAGTCATAATTCGCTCCCGCAGTTAGTCTGAACGCCCTCAACCGGGCGACAAAGTCACCCTCAAGGTACGCAGGCATTGTGGTGTGTGTTTACCGAGTCCGGCAATAGCCCCACTCAAGATGAGCCTAGGTAGGCATCACGCCGTGTTTTTTGGCCGGTCTCTGCTCTGTCTTGTCCAGCATCATTTCCAGGGCCGCTATCAATTTCGGTCTGGTTTCTGCCGGGTCAATCACATCATCAATATGCAGATTCATAGCCGCACGGTATGGGTTAGCGAACTCTTCCCGGTACTCCCTTATCTTTTGTTTTAGCATCTCTCCCGGGTTTTCCGCTTTCTCAATCTCCCGGCGGAAGATAATGGGCGCGGCTCCCTCGGCTCCCATGACCGCCAGTTCCGTGCTCGGCCAGCAGAAAACAACATCGGCGCCCAGGTCCTGACTGCACATACCGATGTACGAACCGCCGTACGCTTTTCTGACAGTAAGCGTTATCTTGGGTACCGTCGCCTCGGAATAGGCATAAAGCATCTTAGCGCCGTGCCGGATTATCCCACCCCACTCCTGTGCCGTTCCCGGAAGATATCCGGGGATATCAACCAGGTTGATGATGGGGACATTAAAGGCGTCACAAAACCGGATGAACCTCGAGGCTTTGTCTGAGGCGTCAATATCAAGACAACCGGCTTTCGACATCGGCTGGTTGGCGATAATGCCCACCGGCCAGCCATTCAGACGGGAAAAACAGGTAATTATGTTGGTAGCAAACAATGGGAACAATTCAAAGTAGTTCTTCTTATCATCCGGACACTGGTCAAACACCCGATCAATTATCTTATGCATATCATAAGCGGCACTCGGGTTGCCCGGTACGATATTAAATAGAGTCGGATCGGTACGGTTCTTATCATCCCCACCGGGTATCTGCTTCGGTTTCTCCCGGAAGTTCGATGGTAGATAACTCAATAGCTCGCGAATGGCCTGGAAACAATCCACCTCGCTATTCTCCGAGCGGCAAACAACGCCTGATTTCTTCTGGGCCACAACAGCGCCACCCAGCTCCTCTTCACTGACTTCCTGTCCCATTATCGCCTTGACTACCCGCGGCCCGGTGATGAAGGCATTACTGATACCCTTCACCATGAAGATGAAGTCCATCAGCGCCGGGGAATAGACCCCACCACCAGCCGTCGGCCCCAGTATGGCGCATATCTGAGGGACCACTCCTGACGCCATAACATTACGATAGAAGATCTCCCCATAGCCGGAGAGAGAATCAACGCCGTCCTGGATCCGGGCGCCGCCAGAATCGTTCAGCCCGATTATCGGACATCCAACCTTCATGGCGCTATCCAGGATGTTCGATATCTTCCGGCCGTGAGTCTCCGATAGGGTGCCACCCATGCTGGTGAAGTCCTGAGAGAAGATGTATACCTTACGGCCGTCTATCTTTCCCCAACCGGTAATGACACCATCCGCCGGGACGTCGCCATAGGAGGTATTCCGGCTCTTAGCAAACATCCCCACCTCGTGGAAGCTCCCTTTGTCCAGTAGCTGGTCGATACGCTCACGGGCGGTTAATTTACCCCGCTTCTTTTGAGCTTCAACACGCTCAGCCCCACCCATCTCGAGTATCTTGCTGCGCCGTTCCTGCAGCCCGGCCAGTTGCCTTTGCTTTATTTCGGTATCTTCGCTCATCTAACTCTCCACCAACTCCAGTAGTACCCTCCGGGTCCCCTTGGGATGTAAGAAAGCTATCTGGGTGTTCTCCACACCTTTACGCGGTTTCTGGTCAATAAGAGCCATGCCCTTACCGGTCAACACTCCCAGGGCTGCCTGAACGTCATCGACCTCTAGCGCCATGTGATGAATACCCTCGCCCTGTTTTTCGATGAATTTGGCGATCGTCCCCTCGGGATCGGTCGATTCCAGTAGCTCGATCTTACTCTCGCCCACCGGAATAATAGCGGTTCTTACTTTTTGTTCGGGGACAACCTCCATACTCTGGACCTTCAGCCCCAGAACATCCGTGTAAATCTTCAGCGCCTCATCGATGCTGGTGACCGCGATGCCGATATGATTGATTTTGGTTATTTTCATTTCTTACTCCCCGCTTTTGCCACGATAAATTTGCTTATTTCCGGAAGCGGTGTGCCCGGCCCAAACGTCTGGTCAACACCGGCTTCCTTCAACCGGGCAACATCCCTCTCCGGGATAATGCCGCCACCGATGAAGAGGATATCTTTATCGGTCTTCTCTTTGACCAGCTTGATCGTCCTGGGAAAGAGGGTCAGGTGAGCCCCCGAGAGACAGCTCAGGCCGACCACATCAGCATCTTCCTGGATGGCGGCCTCAGCGATCTGCTCCGGTGTCAGCCGCAATCCCAGGTAGATGACCTCCATACCGGCATCCCTCAGCCCCTGGGCGACTACTTTAGCCCCCCGGTCATGCCCATCCAGACCAGGTTTAGCTATCAAAACACGTATCTTTTTACTCTGCATAGCCAGCCCCCTCTATATAAAATTTTAATCAGATAATAGTCGGTTCCCGGTACTCGCCGAAGACGTCACGCAGGGCGTCACTGATTTCGCCGACCGTGGCGTAGGTCTTGACCGCATCAATCAACACCGGCATGATGTTTTCCTGACTCTTCGCCACGCGGCGTACCTCAGCGAGAGCCTGTTTCGTCTTAGAGTTGTCCCGGTCCCGTTTCAATTTCTTCAGTTTCTCTACCTGACGCTTCTCCACGGATTCGTCGATCTCCAGCAGCTTCATTGACGACTTCTCGTCGCTGGTGAACTTATTAACGCCGACCATCACCTGCTCGCCAGAGTCCACTGCCTTCTGGTAATCGTAGGATGACCGCATAATTTCTTTTTGAATGTATCCTCTGTTAATCGCCACCAGCGCCCCACCCATATCGTCCACCTTCTTGATATAGTCCAGCACCCCTTGCTCGATATGGTTGGTTAGCCATTCGACAAAGTAAGAGCCACCAACAGGATCGACGGTATCGGCCACACCACTCTCGTGGGCAATGATCTGCTGCGTTCTCAGAGCTACCTGTACCGCCTCTTCGCTGGGTAAGGCCAGAGCTTCATCAAAGGAGTTGGTGTGCAGCGACTGGCAGCCACCGAGTACGGCGGCTAAGGCCTGCAAGGTTACCCGGATAATATTGTTCAATGGCTGCTGCTCGGTCAGCGTAAATCCATCGGTCTGAACGTGGTACCGGAGCATCATTGAATTAGGATTCTTGGCGTTAAAGCGGTCCTTCATTATCTTGGCCCAGACGCGCCGTGCCGCCCGGAACTTGGCCACTTCCTCCAGTACGTTGGTATAAGAGGCGAAGAAGAAAGAGAACCTGGGAGCAAAAGAGTCCACCGCCATCCCCTTCTCGATCATCGCCTTAACGTAGGCAATACCGTTCGCCAGAGTGAAAGCGACTTCCTGGATGGCGGTCGCTCCGGCTTCACGCATGTGGTAACCGCTGATACTGATCGAGTTCCATTCCGGCATGTACTGGGCGCAGTAGGAACAGAGATCAGTTATCAAGCGCATCGACGGCTCCGGCCCAAAAATATAGGTGTTCCGGGCGATATACTCTTTTAATACATCATTCTGGACCGTCCCCCGGAGCTTGCTCTTATCTATCCCCTGTTTCTCGGCGGCGGCGACGTACATGGCCAGAATAATAGGCGCCGTGGCGTTAATCGTCATCGAGGTACTGGCTTCGGCCAGGGGGATGCCGTCCCAGAGTTCCTCCATGTCCTGTAGCGAATCGACGGCGACACCGCACTTACCGACCTCTCCCCGGGCCAGCGGGTGGTCCGAATCATAGCCTTCCTGGGTCGGGAGATGGAAGGCGACGCTGAAACCAGTATTCCCCTGTTGGTACAGGTACTTGTACCGCTTATTCGTCTCTTCCACGGTGGCGAAGCCGGAGTACAGCCGCATCGTCCACAGGCGGCCACGGAAACCGTTCGACCGGATATGCCGGGTAAACGGGTACTCGCCCGCGAGACTGGTATCGAGTACGACGCCAGCTAAGTCTTCCGGGGTATACATTTTCTTGATTACAGGACCATCAACCGTGGTCCTGAAATCGACTTTCCTCTCCTGTGATTCTTTCACTATCCTGCATCCTCCAGTGTTTTCTTATTCTCAGACATACAGACATTACCCCGGACAGTCAATGCCCAAGGTAACGTCTGCCACACTATCAATAAGTTATTATTTATATTCGTAAAATCCCCGACCCGTCTTCCGTCCCCACCGACCGGCGACTACCATTTTCCGCATCAGCGGCGGTACCGCATACTTCGGGTCCTTGAACTCCTCATACATGGCATTACAGACAAACATGACGGTATCAATGCCAATCAGGTCCGCCAGAGTCAGTGGCCCCATGGGATGGCCCAGCCCCAGATTGATAGCCGTGTCAATATCTTCTCTGGTAGCGGTGCCGGCTTCCAGCATTCGAGTGGCATCCAGCAGATACGGCATCAGCAGGCGGTTGACTATAAAGCCCGGAGTATCCAGGGCAATGACCATGGTCTTACTCAGAGTATTGCCAAAGGCCTTACTGATCTCAAGAGTCTCGTTACTGGTAGCGATCGTCTTGACTATCTCTAGCAGCTTCATCAAAGGTACCGGGTTCATGAAGTGCAGACCCAGGACCTTGTCCGGCCGACCGGTCATCATCGCCAGGTCGATTATCGAAAGACAAGAAGTATTGGTCGACAGAATGGCGTGCTTGGGCAAGATCTTGTCATATTCGGCGAAAACCTTCTTCTTCAGGTCCATGTTCTCGGTCACGGCCTCAATCACCAGGTCACAATCCGCGAAATCCTTGGGATCGATAGTGCCTTTGATATGGGACATAGTGGTCTGTTTTTCCTGCGGGGTCACTTTACCCCTTTCCACACCCTTAGCCAGGAAAGAATCGATATAGGCCAGCCTCTCACGCAGCACTTCATTATTGATTTCCGCAGTGATTACCGGGTAACCGGACTGGGCACAGACCTGTACGATGCCGGCGCCCATGGTCCCACAGCC
>JAQTRN010000067.1 GCA_028711795.1 Dehalococcoidales bacterium
CATCGCCGGCGAAAGCAACGGGACGGTTATCTGCAACCGGGTGATGGACCTCTTGCGCCAGGATGCACAGGTCTACAGCATCCAGACAGGCCCGCCTTTCTGGCACCAGAGCGCTGAGTCGGACAAAACGCTGGTTATTACGGATAATGGGGTTGTCCCGGATTCGTTC
The DNA here is from genome assembly GCA_028711795.1 of Dehalococcoidales bacterium. Taxonomy (GTDB): domain Bacteria; phylum Chloroflexota; class Dehalococcoidia; order Dehalococcoidales; family JAQTRN01; genus JAQTRN01. The sequence continues at coordinate 170 of JAQTRN010000067.1, forward strand.
AGTCGTGGGGACACTCTGACTATCATCTGGAGTAACCTGAAGTCATTGTTTGGCTTCGACCGGTCCCAGGAGGTTGCGGGCGCTGTATTCAACTCAGTTAAGGCCCCCGGCCATGATTACGGGTGGCAGTATTACAAGGTCGATCAGGATATCACCAGTTTTCTGGAGCAGAATTTTGCTCTTGATGATAGCTCGGTAGTCAACTTAGGAGGTTAGACATGTCAGCAAAAGTGGTACTCGCTTATAGTGGTGGTCTGGATACTTCGGTGGCCATCAAATGGATTGCCGAGAAATACGGCATGGATGTGATTACTCTAACAGTGGATGTCGGCAACGAGCGAGATTTCACGGCCATTCAACAAAAAGCGCTGAAGGTTGGCGCCATCAAGTCTCTGGTACGGGATGCCAAAGCGACTTACGTTAATGATTATGTCTTTCCGGCTTTGCAGGCGGACGCTGTCTATGAGGGCCGGTACCCGCTGGCCACGGCTCTCACCCGCCCGCTGATAGCTAAGCTGCTGGTTGAGGTCGCCCGTCAAGAAGGCGCGGCGGCGGTGGCCCACGGCTGTACCGGTAAGGGTAATGATCAGGTAAGACTGGATGTTGGTGTTATGGCACTGGCACCCGACCTTAAGATCATTGCCCCCGCCCGGGAGTGGGGCATGACTCGCGAGGAGACCATCAATTACGCCAAGCGTCACAGTATCCCGGTACCGGTGACGGTTTCCAGTCCTTACTCCATCGATGAGAGCCTCTGGGGGAAGAGCATCGAGTGTGGCGTTCTGGAGGACCCCTGGGTTGAGCCACCGGAGGAACCCTTTACCTGGACTAGGTCCCCGGCCAAAGCTCCCAATACTCCGGCTTATGTGGAGATCGGCTTTGAGAAGGGGATACCCGTTACTGTTAACGGGCGGAAAATGGGTGGAGTCAGTCTGCTGCGGCGGTTGAATGAACTGGCGGGCAGACACGGCGTCGGTCGTATTGACCATCTGGAGGATAGGCTGGTCGGCATAAAATCGAGAGAGATCTACGAGGCGCCGGCGGCGGTGGTCTTATTGCAGGCGCACCAGGCTCTTCAGGGGATGACATTGTCCAAGGCCCAATTACGCTTCAAGCAACAGGTAGCGACGGAGTACGCCGACCTGACCTATAACGGCCTGTGGTTCAGTGCACTGCGCGAGGACCTGGCGGCCTATGTCGCCAGTACTCAGCGCTTCGTGACCGGTACGGTACGGTTGAAGCTATTTAAGGGCAGCTGTAATGTCGTCGGCCGGAGATCGCCTTTCTCCCTGTACAGCTACAGCCTGGCTACTTATGATAAGGGTGACCAGTTTGACCAGAGCGCCTCGCCGGGTTTTATTCAGCTCTGGGGCTTGCCGGTCAAGATCCAGGCGCAGATACAGAAGACGGAAAGTGCTGGGAATCGATTGAGTACGCGGCTAAGTTTTTAGTCGGTAGGCTGGCGTGATCAGATTGGACTGAAATAAGATATTCAATTCGAAGAGGAGGTGCTAAGGGATGCCGACCCCGTCAGCAAATTACCAACCCCTGACCCCCTTAAGCTTTCTGAAACGAGCAGCTTATGTCTTTCGAGACAAAACAGCGGTAGTCTACGGTGATAAGCGTTACACCTGGCAGGAGTTTGCCGGACGGGCAAACCGGCTTAGCCATGCCTTGAAAAAAGCCGGAATCAAGAAGGGCGATAAAGTCGCTTTTCTGTGCCGCAACCTGCCCCAGTTGCTGGAGGCCCACTACGCTATCCCACAGATCGGGGCAGTGCTGGTAGCTCTTAATGTACGCCTGTCACCCCGAGAAATCGTCTATATCGGCAACCACTCGGAAGCGAAAGCCCTTTTTGTGGAGAGTACGTTGGCCGAGCTGGTTGAGTCAGATAAACTGCCCGGGATAAAGATGTTTATCAATATCCCGGAGGGCGAGACAAGCAGGCGACTGTCGGAGGTTGACTACGAAGACTTCTTGATGACGGGTAAAGAAGACCCTGTTAAGTATAATCTTGACGATGAGAATGACCCAATAGCCATCAACTACACGAGCGGGACTACCGGCCCGCCGAAAGGATGTGTCGCCACTCACCGCACTGCCTATCTGCAGGCCCTGGGCAAGACTATAGAGCTGGGGCTGGACGTTTACTCGGTGTACCTCTGGACTTTACCGATGTTCCACTGTAATGGGTGGGCGCGTGCCTGGTCGGTAGCCTGTCGCGGTAGTACCAGCGTCTGTATGACCCGGCCTGACCCGCCTGAAATTTACCGTTTGGTTGAGGGTGAAGGGGTAACACATATGGATGGTGCACCCATTGTCTGGGTCAGGCTCAATCAATATATGGAAGAGAACGATTTGTGGTTCTCCCACCGTGTCAGAATCAATAATGGTGGTTCAGCTCCGTCTCCGAGGATGATCCGGTCTCTCGATAGCCGGGGAGCTGAAATCATACACAATTACGGGCTTACCGAAACGCTAGACGGCTTCACCGTCTGTGAGTGGCAACCACAATGGGACGTACTCTCTGCCGAAGAGCGTGCCCGGATCAAAGGGCGGCAGGGGGTGGTCAATGTCACCGCCGGTGAGATGAGAGTCGTCGATGCCGAAATGCGCGACGTACCAGCCGATGGGATTACTATTGGGGAGATTGTTTTACGGGGTAACGCCTTGATGAAGGAGTATTTCAAGCAACCCGAAGAAACAGCCACCGCTTTCAGGGGCGGTTGGTTCCACACGGGGGATGGGGTGGTGGTGCACCCGGATGGTTATGTTGAGATAAAAGACCGCTTTAAGGATATTATTATCAGTGGCGGAGAAAATATTTCCAGCATTGAAGTTGAGAACGTGATTTGTGAGCACCCTGATGTGCTGGAGGCGGCTTGTTTTGGCATGAAGGATGAGAAGTGGGGTGAAGCAGTTAAGGCGATAGTAACACCGAAACCGGGGACCAATCCTACTGCTGAGGAGATTATTAGCTTCTGCCGGCAACGTATCGCCCATTACAAGAGCCCCAAGGTGATTGAATTTGGGGTAATTCCGCGGGGTCCCACGGGCAAGATCCAGAAATATATCTTGCGTAAGCAGTTAATGCCGTCTACCGATGAGGGAAAATGAGTCTGATTCGCGGGCGCTTTGATAAGGAAGCTGATCAGCGGGTAGCCGAGTATTCCGCCTCTATCTCCTTTGATTGGCGTCTTTACCGCCAGGATATTGCCGGCAGCATTGCCCATGCGAAAATGCTGGCCAGGCAGGGAATAATCTCTGATGGAGAAGCCAGGACAATTATCGAGGGACTGACGGCTATCAGGGAGGAAATAGAGCAGGGTAAATTCCAGTTCAAAACCGAATTGGAAGATATCCACATGAATATCGAGGCCCGGCTGATCGAAAAAGTTGGCGATGTCGGGGGAAAACTGCATACCGCGCGCTCCCGGAATGATCAGATAGCGCTGGATATGCGCCTCTTCGTCAAAGAAGCGATATCCACGACTCTGTCCCAAATAGGTGAGTTCCAGCGGGCGTTGCTTGACGTAGCGGAAACGAATCAGGATGTGGTCATGCCGGGATATACTCATCTGCAGCCAGCCCAACCGGTCTTACTGGCCCACCATCTTCTGGCTTATTTTGAGATGTTCCGGCGGGACGCGGAACGCTTTCACCACTGCCGGCAGCGCACTGATGTTATGCCGTTGGGCAGCGGGGCTCTGGCCGGTGTCACCTATAACATCGACCGGGAGTTCCTGGCCCGCGAGCTTGGTTTTAGCCAGCTAAGCCGTAACAGCCTCGATGCCGTTTCCGATCGCGATTTTGTGGGTGAGTATGAAGCGGCGGCTAGCCTCTGTATGATGCACCTATCCCGTTTGTCTGAGGAAGTTATTCTCTGGTCTTCAGCGGAATTTGACTTCATCGAGCTTGACGCCGCTTACGCCACCGGTAGCAGTATTATGCCACAGAAGAAGAACCCTGATGTCGCCGAGTTGGTGCGGGGTAAGACCGGAAGAGTATATGGCCGGCTGATGGCGCTACTGACGTTGATGAAGGGTCTGCCTCTGGCTTACAACCGGGACCTGCAGGAAGACAAAGAGGGCCTGTTTGATACTATAGATACCCTGTTGTCGAGCCTGGATGTGTTTACCGGTATGATACGGACCCTCCGTGTCAAGTCAGACCACATGCGCCGGGCGGCTGACCGCGGTTATGTTTTGGCCACCGATCTGGCTGATTATCTGGTCAGGAAGGGAGCCGCCTTCCGTACCGCTCATGGTATCATCGGCAGACTGGTAAGTTATTCTCTGGGAAAAGGCAAGTCCTTCAGTGAACTCAGTATTACGGAGTACAAGAAGTTTTCGCCCTTGTTTGAAGATGATGTGTATAAAATTACCGTAGAATCATCTCTGTCGGCCCGAAATGTCGCTGGCGGTACCGCGCCGCAACAGGTGGCACGGGCGCTGGCTGTTGCCAGGAAATCGCTGGGGGAGGCAGAGAGTGGCCGATAATCCCGAGGTAAAACTGGCGCCTTCTATTCTATCGGCCGATTTCGCCTGTCTGGGGGAGCAGGTAGCGGAAGCAACCCGGGCTGGCGCTGACTATATCCATGTTGACGTTATGGATGGCCGTTTTGTGCCCCAGATAACAGTGGGGGCGCCGGTAGTGGCGGCGATCCGTCCGTGGACGACTCTGCCGCTGGATGTACACCTTATGGTTGAGTCGCCGGAGCTCCATATCAGGCAAGTAGCTGAGGCGGGGGCTAACATCATTACGGTGCATGTGGAAGCCTGTTCGCATGTTCACCGGGTAGTGCAAATGATCCGGAATCTGGGGGTCAAGGTAGGCGTTTCCCTCAACCCCGGCACCCCACTGACCATGCTTGATGAAATATTGCCCAATGTGGACCTGGTCCTGGTAATGACCGTCAATCCCGGTTTTGGTGGTCAGGCCTTTATCGAGGATATGCTGGACAAGATCACCCGTTTACGCGTGGAACTGGATAGGAAAAAACTGCCGGTTGAGCTGGAGGTGGATGGGGGGATCAATACGGAAACAGCTCCTCGCGTAGTGGCGGCCGGTGCCCGGGTATTAGTGGCTGGAACCGCGGTCTTCCGCTCGGGGAAAACCGTGGCCGAAGCTCTTGCCAGAATACGGGCGAGTCTGGTCTAGGGTACGGTGCATATAAAAGTAACCGGGGGTCTGGTGAGACAGCGAAACCGGTGTTACTCAGGCGACCTTAGCCGTTTTACTTTGACTCCGCAGGCATCTGGCGCACAGGTTGAGACGTTTTTGTTCACCATTAATAGTGAGTGTAGTGGGGTGGATGTTGGGTATCCAGCGCCGGTTGGTGTGGCGCTTCGAATGGCTGACATTATGGCCAAACTGGGGCGATTTTCCGCATAAGTCACATTTCATGGGAGTGTGTTTTCTCCTTTGATTGTCATACAGGTTTGATATACAATAGCGAACACAATATACCATAGTCAGGCAAGCTTGGCAAGGAAGGGATGAAATGAAGCAGGCGGATACCATCAATGGGCAGGATTTGAGGGACATGTTTGCCGCGGCTACAAACTGGCTGGAGAAGAGTGCTCCGGATATTGACGCGCTGAATGTCTTCCCGGTACCTGATGGCGATACCGGGACGAATATGTTACTTACCATGCGTTCGAGTATCGAAGAGGCTTATCGGGTTCCCGACCGGAGTGCGGCTGCCGTAGCTCAGGCCATGGCTAACGGGGCGCTGATGGGTGCACGGGGAAACAGCGGTGTCATTCTGTCTCAGATATGGCGCGGTATGGCGC
>JAQTRN010000068.1 GCA_028711795.1 Dehalococcoidales bacterium
GGAATATCTGCTTTGGTACAACACCGAAAAGCCACACCGCTCTATTGGCAAACTGCCGCCACTACGCTACTATTGGGATAAGTTCGTCACCAGCCCCAAAAAGTCCAATACATCCTGGACGCTTACATAGAATTGTAGTCAGCCGCGACTGAGTGTAAAATAGGATAGGCAGACCCAAAAGGCCAGTCTTTGTCGGTAGTTGCGACAACCGGATGATATGAGCACTCAGATGCAGCATTTACAGTCTTCCGAAGGACCCGGTGAGAACATGGATAACGGTACCGTTCATGAGTTATCCCACTACCTCAAAGAGCGCGTGAAGGAGTTAAACTGTCTTTACGGCATTTCACGTCTGGAAGAAGGCGAACCGGGCTCGGTAGATGAATTCCTTAAAGGGGTCATTGATTTGATTCCCCAGTCATGGCAATATCCTTCGGCCACTTGTGCGCGCATCAAATTAAGGAATCGCCAATTATGTACGGTTAATTTCCGGGAAACACCCTGGAAGCAATCGGAGAGAATCATCGTTAATGGCAGGCGTTTCGGTGTGCTGGAGGTCTATTACCTTGAGGAAAAGCCGGTCAGCTACGAAGGCCCTTTTCTCAAAGAGGAGCGTGATTTGATCCGGGCCATCGCCGAAAGACTGGGTCACGGCATCGAGCGTAAAATCGCCGTGAACGGCCTTAATTCTCTCTACAAACGGGAGAAGGAGTTGCGCCAGAGACTGCAGACCGAGATGCAGAGGCGGGTAGACTTCAACCGTAAATTGATTCACGAGTTGAAAACGCCGTTAACTTCGCTGCTGGCAACCAGTCAGTTGCTTTCCGAGGAAACCCGTGGCACGAGGTTAGAGAGATTGGCCGGCTATGTTTGGGAAAGCACCAGCAGCCTTAACAACCGTATTGATGAATTGCACGACGTGGTCAAGGGCGAGATGAGGAGATTGGAGCTCAGGCTGAAACCGCTGGATGTAAACGGGCTTCTTACTACCATCGTAGAAGAGATGCTGCCGCTGTCACGCAAGTACGGCATTGATATTGATCTTGAAATAGAAGAGTCCATGCCGGAGGTATACGCCGACCCTGAGCGCGTCCGGCAGATAATGCTCAACCTGATCAATAACGCCTGCAAGTATGCTGCGGAGGGGAAGCGGATTACCGTCACCGCCAAACGGAAAGGCGATTATGTGACCATCGGGGTACGGGATTATGGTTCTGGCATACCGGCGGAGGAGCATTCCAGACTGTTCGAACCCGGTTATAAGTCTAACCGTTCCGGGGAGCGGCCGGTTGGACTGGGCATCGGCCTGACACTCTGCAAGATGCTGGTTGAGCTTCATGGTGGTAGAATCTGGTTTAAGAGCCGGGTCGGCAGCGGCTCCAGTTTCTTTTTTACGCTACCTATACTGGACATGAACGCGAGACCTCTGGGGAATGAATAAGTGAAAGTAGCCATTATCGAGGACGAAAAAAGCATCATTGATGCCGTAAATATCGCCTTCGAATTCCGCTGGCCCGGTGTGAAACTGGTCGCGGCGATGACCGGTAGGGATGGTATTGCCCTGGTGAAAAATGAGTCGCCTGACGTTACTATCTTGGATATTAACCTGCCGGATATGAGTGGCTTCGATGTTCTCAAAGAAATCCGTAAGTTCTCGGCCGTACCCTTGATTATCCTCACTGTCCGCTCGGATGATGAAGACATGCTGCGTGGCCTGGAAGCTGGTGCTGATGACTACATCGTCAAGCCCTTCAACTATCTTACTCTACTAGCAAGAGTAAGGGCCGTACTGAGGCGAGCAGAAAAAACGCCGATTCCAAACGACCAGTATACGGTTATCAGTCCGCGAGTGAGAATCGATTTCGTCAACCAGAGAGTGAAGGTGGATAACCGTCTGGTCAGGCTAACCCCGGTGGAGTACCGCCTCCTTGTCCTGTTGGTGAAGAATAAGGATATTGTCGTTTCCCACCAGAGAATTATGGAGGAGATCTGGGGGAAACTCTTCAACGGTGACACGGAAAACATTCGCATCTACGTGCGGCGTCTGCGCAAAAAACTACAGGACAGCCCCCCTAAGTTTATCCTGAGCAAGCACCGTTCTGGCTATATGTTCGTGAGCTAGCTACCGTAACCCGGGAAGGTCCGGAAGAAGCTCCGGCATAGCCGACACACCATCCGAACTGTTTGCGTTCGTATGCAGTCGCGTCCCTTCGCAAATACTTCCACTGGATATTGTCTCTCTGTGGTTTTTCGTGTGGGTATTTGCCATGTGATGCTAATGTTAAATGAATGTCACTATGTGACATATTGACAACATTTGAGACCAGAGTGTATAGTACAGTATTAACCTGCTTTTACTACGATGAGCTTTGAAAAACAGGACATTGAAAGAAAGACTCTATCGATTCTGAAGGTACTGCATGAAGTTCAGGAGCCGGTTGGCTCCCGAATCATTGCTGAACGGCTGAGATCACAGGGCGTCGACCTCAATGAAAGAACTGTGAGATACCACCTTAGATTGATGGACGAGCGCGGGCTGACACAGCTCGTGGGTAAGCTGAATGGGCGACGAATTACTAACGATGGTATCAACGAGATAAATCAAGCTCTGATAAAAGATAAGGTCGGCTTTGCCACCTCCAGAATAGAGACTCTAGCTTTCTCCACCGGTTTTGACTACGAAACCCGCCGGGGGCCGCTACCCGTGAACGTATCCCTTTTCCCCAGAGACAGGTTCGGTGAAGCCCTTCAAATAATGGGGCCAGTCTTTGACAAAGGGTTGTGTATCAGTTCCATCTTCGCCGTAGCTATGCCGGGGCAACGCTTGGGAGAGATAGTAGTTCCTGAGGGTAGGGTCGGTATGGCTACTGTTTGCAGCGCCGCTATTAATGGCGTCCTGCTCAAGGCAGGCATCCCGATGGACTCCCGTTTCGGCGGCATCCTGCAATTGAAGGGTCATAGACCATCGCGCTTCGTAGAAATAATCCACTATAGCGGCTCCTCACTGGACCCTTCGGAGATTTTCATCAAGGCCAGGATGACTTCAGTGAGAGATGTTATGCTCACGGGTAATGGTGAGGTACTGGCCAGTTTCTGCGAGATCCCAGCCATTTGCCGACCGGCTGCGGAACGTGTGATGCAGGGTCTGAACCAGGCGGGTATAACAGGGCTGCTCTGTCTGGGTGATACCGGTAAAGATGTCTGTGAAATCCCGATAGCACCTAACAAGGTGGGTGTGGTCTTAATCAGTGGCTTAAATCCGGTGGCCGCCGTGCATGAATTCGGTATTGAGACAGAAAACCATAGTATGTGTGCTCTTATGGAGTATGAAGACCTGGTTAAACAGGATGAAGTATTCAGCGATATGTTCAGTCACAGGTAATTAGCTAAAACGCCGAATCAATTAGGAGGGAGAAGAGTAATGGCAAGGGCAACCGCAGTAAGTACCGCAAAACCGGGCAAAGAAAATCCTTTCGAAATCGTACAGAGACAGATAGACAGATGCGCCGAGATCCTCAATCTGGATCCTCAGGTTACCAACATGCTGAAGCACCCGCTACGTGAGCTTCACATGTCGCTACCTGTCCGTATGGACGACGGATCGATAAAAGTCTTCCAGGGATTCCGTATCCTCTACAACGACGCCAGGGGGGTCGGCAAAGGAGGTATCCGTTTCCATCCTGCGGAAACGGCTGATACTGTACGAGCGCTGGCTGCCTGGATGACATGGAAATGCTCTCTGCTGGATCTGCCGCTGGGTGGGGCGAAGGGTGGCGTCATCTGTAATCCTAAGGAGATGTCTACTGCCGAACTGGAGCGTTTGAGCCGGGCTTATGTGCGGGGCGCATACACCTTTATCGGCCCAGACAAAGATGTCCCGGCGCCAGATGTTTACACTAATCCTCAGATAATGGCCTGGATGGCCGATGAATATTCCATGATTGCCGGTAAGATACAATTCGGGGTTATTACCGGTAAACCGCTGTCTATTGGTGGGTCCCCGGGGAGAGGCGATGCCACAGCCCGCGGTGGCATGTACACTATCCGTGAAGCGGCACAAGCGATGGGAATGAACCTGCGTGACTGCACCGTCGCGGTACAGGGTTATGGCAACGCCGGATATCATGCCGCGCGATTGTGCCAGGCACTATTCGGCTCTAAAGTCATAGCCGTCTGTGATAGTAAGGGTGGCGTCTACTGCGAAACGGGCATTGATGCACAAAAGGCTTTTGATTGTAAGAAGGAGACGGGCTCTGTCTGTAATTTGGATACCGGTGAGCGTATTTCCAATACCGATATTCTGGCGCTTGACGTCGACATATTGATTCCGGCTGCCATCGAAAATGTCATCACTGAGAGGAATGCTTCTCAGGTTAAAGCCAGGATCATTGCCGAACTGGCCAACGGCCCGACGACTCCGGAGGCTGACGAAATTCTGTATGCTAACGGCGTCCATGTCATCCCCGATTTCCTCTGTAATGCCGGTGGGGTCACCGTGTCTTATTTTGAAATGGTTCAGAATGCCTACAGCTATTACTGGGATGAAGCCGAGGTTTACGAAAAGCTGGATAAGAGGATGACGTCAGCATATCACTCAGTTTTGAATACCAGCCACCAGTACAATATCAATATGCGGCAGGCGGCGTACGTGCTGGCGGTCAAGCGTGTCGTAGAGGCAATGAAGATACGGGGGTGGGTATAGCCCATTGTGGTAGCACGAGAGCGTTGTCGACTTAGGTCGATATTAGAGGAGGCAGCTATGGATTGTTCTCTGAGCGACGGCACTTATCGAGGGAACTGTGAGTTCTGTGAACAGAAGGTTGACTGTATGTTGCAGGAAGTCCTGAAGAAGCTGAAAAGCCTCGAATCGAGGGTAGCGGAGATCACGTCGGACCCAGTGCACAGTAGCTAGCAGTCTCCGGGCCCTAAAGCGAACATAAAGGTATTGATGACGGTAATGGCAGGAGAGACCTGGACATCAAAATAGGTCTCTCCTCTTTGCCCTGCTTGATTTGTAGGATTTCCGGTCTGCGAAACTCACATCTTGGCGATAGCAGCAGGAAGCGGCCCCCCCATAGGGACCTTGTCTTTTCGAATCACTTCAAGCGTGCCCTTCGGATATCCAGAAACCAATATCCACCCCTTGACACCTTGGCCGATTCCATAATCTCTATCCGTTGCCTGAAAATCGGGCCGTCAGTGACAAACGTGTGATACTCACCGGCTTCACCGCAGATTGTGATGTTCTTCGTCTTCTTCAGCTCGCTCAGATCAGCGAGAAAACCAGCGTCTACTTTTCGCCCTAGCCACTCTTCTACCAGTAAATTAGCTTTGACAGCTACCACAATCGCCTTGAACCCCAAAGTCATGAAGTCTCTCAGTATATTTTCCTGACTCTCGCCCCAGAGCGGTAAGTGACACGCCAGACCAGTATCGCGGCATGACTTCTCGTTCCACTGTCTATCCTGGAGAACGTCAATAGTTCCGAAGACACCGCCACTTACGCCCTCTCGTTTAAGAGCCGAGAGAGCATTCCTGAATTCAGCTTCGTAATCCGTCATGGCCGTTGGCCGCTGAACTAGTGGAATAGAGACCGCCTGCGCCTGCAAGTTGAGTAGTTCAGAGCGTAGCCCGTGCGTCCACGAGCGCCTCCCATCACTCATCGTCATATTGAGCAGGTACTGCACGTTAAGCCCACTGGTAATAACTCGATAGCAGGCCAGAGAGCTGTCTTTGCCACCGCTCCACGACGTGAAAACTGGACTCATAGTTGCGTCACTCCAATGTTTTCTGCCATGCCCAGGATGATTGGTTTTAGCTTGAATATGTAATAAATGCTCCGTGCCGGCGGTACCCCGCTTGGTGATTTCGAAGTGGATTCTACTAGGAAAGCCCTGTCAACACAAGATGAGTTAGTGCCCCCAGCCTGTGCGGCTATTTCACAAGAGTACTC
>JAQTRN010000069.1 GCA_028711795.1 Dehalococcoidales bacterium
ACTAGACCCAACGTGTCATTTTGCTCCGGCTCTTGGCCGAACTGGGACTGGGCAACTGCTCGGTAACCAGGGATGATTCGACCAAACGCCAGAAATTATCTCTATCGGCCGTGGTGACCACGGCCTGTTCGTGGGCTTCGCTTAGTGCTACCGGGTAACCCTGGCCTCGCTGGCACTGGTCCAGCACCAGGGAATGGGTCAGGGCCAGTAGCCTGTCATCTCCGGCTACCCACCCCGGGACCTCGACCCTGGCGATTTCCTCGTCCAACTTGAGATAAAAGAAGTGGACTTCATGTTCCCGGTAGTATTTGGGGATAATTGAAGACCGGCTGACAAATACCGCTGAACGTTCTCCCGAGCTAAGCAAGTAAGCGAACAATTCCTGGTCTTGCAGGCCGGCCATCATCACGCATTTGACTGGTGTCTGGCCGCAGTGATCGCAGTCCGCCGGTTCGTGGGGGCAGACGGCCACCCGCAGGGCGTTGACCACGTCTGTGCTCCGGGGAAGGCTGATGTAACTGGCCAGTGCCAGCGGCTGCCGGCGGCTGATTTCTCTGATGGTGTCAAGGTGGGCAAGGAAGCCCCGATTCAGTAGTGCATCGGTGACAAACTCGGGATAAGCTTCCAGCCCCCACAGGATGAGCGAGCCATCGAGCAGTGCCAGTGCAGGATGCTCGGCCGGCAACCCCCTGGCCAGTCCCGCCAGGTGCTGGCACTCATCGACACTGCGCCTGATGCCGAGCAGGTTGCCCTCTATCGGTTGTTGGCGGGCACTGTTCCCGTTTGGTTTAACCACCAGTTCATTGCTGCCGGAGCAGAGACAGGGCAGACTCTCCAGCGTGGCGCTCGGCGAAGTGCCATAATGCAATACGATTCGCCCGATATTTATCAGGAAACACCGGGTAGCCTGGTGGCGGCTGACATCGATGTGAGAGCCATCAGTAGCGATGACAGTGAATTCCGTTGGTGCCGGTGGCGCGGGAAAGCGCCGGTTGAGGTCGCCGGTCAGGCCGGCCACGAGCCAGGTAGTCTTGCTGGCGGCGATTTTCTTCTTTAATTGGTCCAGATTGGCAGCCTGATCGTGGAGAACCCCCAGCGCATATTGAAGATGCTGCTCTCTCTCGGCGATGCCTGCCTTCAGGTTGGCAACCATACGGCTAACCTGTGAGGCTACTTGAGTTAGATCTAGTGACACCTCTCTCCCGCATAGACACCGGATTTATTTCCAGTATAGTCCATTGATGCGGTGAACTCAAGATTGATGCTACAATAAGCGGGCAGTGTCTGGCAGTAGAGTCTAACCGGAGATGGTCCAATGCTCTCAATCTTAGCGAGTGTGGTGGTTATTTCACTATCCGGGGTCATGATGCCCGGCCCCATGTTTGCCGTGGCGCTGGCCAAGAGCTACAAATCACCCTGGGCAGGTACCCAGATGTCGCTCGGCCACGCGGTTGTTGAAGTCCCGTTGATATTGCTGATCTATTTTGGCTTCTCTCGGTTCTTCCAGAATAATGTGGTACAGTTTGTCCTCAGCCTGCTGGGCGGAGGTATGATTATCTGGCTGGGCATCGGCATGTTCCGTGGCCGGACGGCGGTGGTTGATCAGGGTAGAGAGTTGCCTTACAACTCTTTTATTGCCGGCATCGTAATGAGTGCGCTCAATCCGTTTTTCCTGCTGTGGTGGGCGACGGTAGGTGGGCTATTGATCATGAAATTCACCGATTTCGGCATTACCGGGCTAGCGGCGTTTACGGTGACCCACTGGCTGTGTGACCTGGTCTGGCTCTCGTTTGTTTCGGTGACTGTTTATAAGACGCACTCGCTTTGGGGCCGCCGGTTTCAGGAATGGGTATTCGTTGCCTGCAGTCTGCTGCTGATAGGGTTCGGGGGCTGGTTTGTAGTTTCCGGTATCCAGCTTATGGTCTAGTTTCGTGTGGCAGGCCGGGGGTTATTGACTGGTTGGCTGTTGCCGGCGCTCTACCCAGGCTACCAGCAGATTTGGCGCAATAAAAACGGAACTAAACATGCCGAAGGTGGCACCGACCAACATCACCACGGCAAAGCTTCTGATCGACGCTCCGACAAACAGCAGTAAAGCCAACAGGGTGAAGAGTGTGGTCAGGTTGGTGTTGAAGGAACGCCCCAGGGTCTCTACGAGGCTGCTATTCACTATGGCCGCGAAATCGGGGCTGATGCCTTTTCTCAAGTTCTCACGAATTCTATCAAAGACGACGACGGTATCATTAATGCTGTAGCCGATAACAGCCAGTATGCCGGCGACAAATCCCAGGTCTACCTGCCAACCAAATATACCTCCCAGGATCGAGATGATGCCGGTTGATATGACAACGTCGTGTACCAGAGCGATGACGGCGCAGGTGCCGTAGCGGAAGGGTTGCGGCATTTTGCGGAATGCCCAGGAAATGTAGAGCAGTATGCCCACGGCGGCAACCGCCACAGCGATGCCGGCATTGCGCGTGGTCTCGGTGGCGACTATCGGAGAAACGCTGTCGAATTCCTTCACCTGGAGATTGCCGAACCGGGTAGTCAAACCGGCCACCAGCGTCTCCCGGGCATTATCGCTCAGTTCCGGTAGACGTAGCAGGGAATCCCCTTCGCCGACAATCTGGATAATTGCTTCCGGGTAACCCAGATTGGTAAGTTCGGCTTTAAGACCGCTCTGACTGACCGGCTGTTCGAAGCCGATGGTCATTAATGAGCCACTGCTGAATTCAATGCCGGGCTTGAGGCCAAACGTGACCAGGGAAACCACCGACGCTATGATAAAGATGGCCGATATCAGAAAGAACCAGCGTTTATTGCCGACGATATTCAACACTATTTCCTTTCCCGGTTATCTTGAATAGAGAAGCCTGTTTTGCCAGGCGAGTACCGATGAACAGGCGTAAGAGAGTCCGGCTCACCGTGATTGCGGTAAACATACTCACCGCGACACCGATAAAGAGGGTCAGGGCGAAACTTTTGATCGGAGTGCTGGCAGCAACACTGCTGCCCAGCCAGTACAGGATAACGCAGGCGATGAAGGTGGTGGCGTTACTATCCCATATCGCTGGCCAGGCACGGTTGAAACCAGCCTCGATAGCTCCGCCCAGAGTCTGGTCGGCATAGAACTCCTCTTTCATCCGTTCAAAAATAAGCACATTGGCATCGACCGCCATACCAATGGAGGCGACAAAACCGCCAATACCAGCCAGGTTGAGGGTAACCGGAATCAGTTTGAACAAGGCAATTGTCAGGAATGTGTAAAAAACCAGGGCCAGGCTGGCAATAACCCCCGGCAGACGGTAATAGAGAATCATGAATAGCATCACCAGTAATAGACCGACGCCCCCGGCTTTGATACTCATTTGCACGAAATTGGAGCCCAGTATCGGGGACACGGTCTGGTCATAGATTATCTTGAGTGGTACCGGCAAACGACCGGCGTTCAACTGACTAGCCAGACGCTGAGCTTCATTCAGACTCAGCCCCTCGATTTGACCCCGGTCGGTGATCTGCTGTTGGACGGTCGGGGCAATGGGCCGGCCATCATCGCCACGTAGCGCCTCATCCCCCTCAAAAATGCCCAGCGGCTGGTTTATCAAACGGCCGGTGATGGCGGCGGATAGCTGGCTTCCTTCCTCGTCCCACTCGAAGACAAGTAGTATCTTCCCCAGATTATCCCGGGCTACGTAGGTGTTCTCTTTAAAGTAACGGCTGGACAGCTCTTTCACATTTCCATCAATGGTTGCGGTGGCTGGCTTCCATCTGCCGAACTCATTCTCCCATTTGGCCTCTTCTCCTTCAGCCGCCAGTTCGCCGAATTCCAGTATGGCCACCCGGGATAGTCTCTCTTTATCTTCGTCACTGATACTCAAGCCCGGCAACTCCACCAGTATCCGGTCACTACCCTGCTTCTGAATAACCGGTTCACTCACTCCCAGCGGGTTGATACGGTTGTTCAGGACGGCTATCACCCCATTAAGGACGCTGTCTTCGGTGCCCGGTTCCACTGAAGAGAGGTCGGCCTGATAGACGACGTGGATACCCCCCTGTAAGTCCAGACCCAACCGTAAGCCTTTGTTGCCCAGTATTCCCCCTTCAAGTGGCAGGGAGACAGTGGCGGCGAGGGCAAAGACTATCAGTATTATGATGAAGACTATGATATTTCTTCTAGTCACGGTTCTCCTCAAATTCCGTTAATAGTATCATCGGTGGCATCGCTGTAACCCGCGCTTGACCAGCCTTCGTCACCGTCTGCCTCCGGTTAATGGCAGGCGCTCCCGGATGTAAGCCAGGGCTTCTTCCCGGCTATTTAGCTCTCCCGAAGCCTGCGCCTCATGTATTCGTTCCAAGAGCTCTCCAATCTCGGGGCCAGGCTGCATACCGAAGGCATTAATCAGGTCGTGCCCGTCAATCAGTTTGGGTGGGGTGACGCGGGCCGCCTGCTCAAAGCGTTGGGTCAGTATGTAGTTTACTATTTCCGTATGTCTTTGCCAATGGGTCATGATCAGTTTTGGGCCGCGGGTAGCCAGGTGGTCGGCCAGACTCAAAAATGCGATATCAATACCGGTGTCCCCGGTGTCGCGGAAGTAGCGGTAGATGGCCTTGTGGGATGGCAATAAATCGTTGGTTATTTGTCCGGGACGGAGATGGTGCTTGATGGCTGTTGCCACCAGTCTGGTTTCCCGGGAACTGAACCGCAGTCTTTCCATAATGTCGGTGGCGATGATGGCCCCTCCGTCAGCGTGGCCCAGGAACCGTAATCGGCCTGAGGCATCAACGGCCCTCGTCTGGGGTTTAGCGATGTCATGCAGCAACGCCGCCAGCTTGAGCAGTTGTCCCCGGGTGCTGCCGTAACTGACTTCGGTGTCGAAGTGCTGCGCCAGGCTGGTTGACCAGGGCACCGGAGCCAGTATCTCCTCACCGGTGTGTTTTCGGTCCTGCCAGGACCCCTGTCGGAGCAGTAATTCGATTGCGACCACGGTTTGCACCGAGTGCTCAAAGACATTCCAGAAGTGCTCCTTGGGCTGAGTGACGCCTTTTGTCCGGGCGAGTTCCGGGACTATTGCGGTGAGCAGTCCTAAACCATCTAGATAGGATAGAAACTGTCCGGCTCGTGGTATAGCCAGCAGGCGCAATAGTTCTTCTCTTGTCCTTTCACCGGCAACGCTGGCCGCGAGGTGGGCATTACGGCGTATGAGAGCTTCAGTCTCGGTATCAATGCTAAATCCTAGTTCGGCCGATAAGCGCACCGCGCGCAACAAGCGGGCGGCGTCGGCCTGGAAGACTGTCCCGTTTACCGCGCGGACTATTCTTTGTTGAATGTCTTCCCAGCCGTGCCGGGGGTCGATAAGCGGGGTATCAGGGGTATCTCTACTTAGTTGAAGTAGGTCGATCGCCATGGCGTCTATTGTGAAGTCTCTCTGGGCCAAATCCTCTTCAATGGTACCTTTCATGGTGGCCAAGTCAATGTTCCAGGGCTTCTTACCGGGTATGTTCTCTCCGGCGCCGATGACCACGCGGCCCAGACCATTCACCTCATCCAGCAGAACATAGCTGCCGTTCAGGACCTCAGCCGCCTGGGGCGCAATTTCTAGAGTGTTACCGGAGATGGCGATATCGATATCGGCCGTCTCTCTGCCCAGCAAGGCGTCACGGACGAAACCACCAACGATATATGATTGGAGGCGCCGTTCGGTGAAAAAACTGTCCAGCCGGGTCAATAGCTGCCAGAGGTTTGATTCGGTTGGTATTCGCAGGGTCTTCTTATCCACTTCCACGTCTAAAGCTAAACTATACTCCATAAGAGCGCTATTTATCAAGGGGGCGCATTGACTCATAATAATAGTTACCGAAAAGGGTATCGTTGCGTCAATAATAGTGTTACCGAAAGGAGGTAAGGTGACA
>JAQTRN010000070.1 GCA_028711795.1 Dehalococcoidales bacterium
TTTCCTTGATGGTGTCCGCCACCTGGTCCACCAGGACCGGGGCCAGTCCCAAAGACGGTTCATCCAGCAGGAGCATCTTGGGGTTGGCCATCAAGCCACGAGCAATGGCCAGCATTTGCTGTTCACCACCGCTCAGGGTCTGGGCCTGCTGTTTGCTCCTCTCCTTTAATCTGGGGAAAAGGGTATAAACCCGCTCGAAAGACTCGACGATGCCCTGTTTATCCTTACGTAAGAAAGCGCCCATCTCCAGGTTTACCCGGACGGTGACCCCCGGGAAGACCAGTCTACCTTCGGGCACATGGGTAATACCCAATCTGACAATATCCGGGGGGGCAAGCTTGTTCAACGAGACACCGTTGTACACAATATTCCCGGATGTCGGGTGAATGAGTCCGGAGATAGCCTTAAGTAGCGTGCTCTTACCGGCTCCGTTAGCGCCTATCAGACAAACCAGTTGCCCTTCGTCAACCTGCATCGTTACGCCTTTCAGGATGTGGAGAGCTCCATAGTGAGTATGCAACTGCTCTATTTTCAGCATAAACCCTTCCCTCGCAACTAAGCTGTTTTTTACTAAGTTTACCCCTGTATCCGGTAGCCACGCCCCAAATAGGCGGTACAGACTTGCTCATCGGCACTTACTTCTCTAGGTGTCCCTTCGCATATCTTGGAGCCGTAGTTCAAGACCATGATCCGCTCGGCGGTATTCATGATCGCCCGCATATTGTGCTCGATAAGGAAGATGGTAATCCCCATCTCGGCTCGCATCTTCCTCAATAAGTCCATGACCGTAAGCGTTTCTTTGGGATTCAAACCGGCCGCCGGCTCATCGGTCATCAATAGTTTGGGCTCGGTAGCCAGGGCAATGGCAATTCCGGCGATACTCCGTAAACCATAAGGGAGGTCGGCCACCCGGGTATCTTTCCGGTCAGCTAGTCCCACCAACTCCAGAATCCGCAGCGCCTTTTCCCTGCCTTCTTTCTCCTCCCGACGCAGGCGCGGTGTTCTGAAGATGGCATCCTGAAGGAAGGACCTGGTGCGGCAGTGCCGGCCAACTATTACATTCTCCAGTACTGATAGACTGGGAAATACTTTACTTCCCTGATAAGTGCGCCCAAGTCCCTTTACAGTAATCGCGTAGGGCGGTACGTGAGTGATATCTTCCCTATTAAAGAAGACCTGCCCCCCATCGGCGGAATACACTCGCGATATGGTGTTAAACAGAGTAGATTTTCCGGACCCATTGGGTCCGATCATACCGAAAATCTCTCCCTTTTTGATGTAGAAGTCCACGTTATTCACGGCCACGAGTCCACCAAACCTCTTGGTTACACCGCGACACTCCAGCAAGTAATTACCATTCTCACTCATTTATTCGCTCCTCCCGCAGACCGTCTACGTTTCCACCAGCCCATCAGTTTGTAAACACCACCCATAATCCCACCCGGGAAGTAGATTATGATCAAAACCATTAATATGCCCTGAATAAGAAAGAGGTAAGCCCTCAGCGGAATGAGCACTTCCGGGAGGGCGATGATGAACAAGGCACCGATAATTGGCCCCCAGAAGGTCCTGGCGCCACCGATAACCAGCGCGCTGAGTACGTTCAACATCACCCCCAGGGTAAAGTCTTCCGGATCGATGAATCTCATCAGGGGAGCGTACAGCGCCCCGGCGTATCCGGCGATAAACGACCCGGTCAGAAACGATATTATCTTGTACATGGTGGTGTTGATCCCGGTAGTGAGCGCCAAGTCGGCCCCATCACGGATAGCGATGAAGGCACGGCCAACACGCGATTGGACCAGCGCTTTAACCAACAGGAAAGTAAGTACCGCCATCACAATAAACAAATAGGCATAATTCATTTTGTTAAGAAAATCAATTCCAAATAAGGAAATATTGGGGATTTCCAGGAGCCCATCGGTACCCCCCGTCACCGAGAACCAGTTCCTTTCCACTATGTACACGACCTGAGCAAAGGCAATGGTGATGATGGAGAAATAGGTACCTCTCAACCTGAGCGATGGCACGCCGATGAAAGCGCCCAGAACAACCGCCGAAAGAGCCCCGGCCAGAAAAGAAAGCCAGTAGTTAACATCGAACCGCTGTACCAGTATGGTCGAAACATAGGCGCCCGCACTGAACATGGAAATGTGGGCCAGGTTTGAGAGACCGGTAAAACCCATAGTCAGGTTGTAGCCCATTCCCAGAATGCTGAAAATTAACGCGATGCATAGCAAATGGAACAAATAAGCCCGCCCGGGTAAGTTATTGATCACCAGGGGCACCGCCACCAAGAGAGCGATCAGTATTACGTAACCTAAGACCTTCTTTAGAGTCGAGTTACTCATCGCAACATCTCACTCCCTTCCAAACAGACCCCGCGGTCTGAAAGATAGCATTATTATGAGAATCACAAAACCCACCAGAGTGCTCCATTCCGGAGATGCCAGCCCGGCATACACAGATTGGAGTATACCAATGGTATAGGCTCCAATGATGGCGCCACCGATACTACCAATGCCACCGAAAATAATAACGATGAGCGCGGTAATGCTAAGTGGTGTACCCATACCCGGCGTCAATGAAAACAGCGGGCCCACCAGTGAACCGGCCAGGGCAGCCAACAGGGTGCCGATGGTAAAGGCAGCCGAAGACATAGTATGCGCATTGATGCCCATTAGCTGGGCGGCATCCTCGTTGGCGGAGGTAGCCACCATGGCTTTCCCGAAGCGGGACAGGCGGAAAAACATGAGAACGGCCAGTTCAACCACTATTGCCACGACGATGACCAACGCCTTTTGCTGTGTCAGGGTTACGGGGCCAAATGAAACGAGACCAGTTAACGGCGTCGAGAAATTTATCGCAAACCCTTCCCAGATAATGAATGCTACCTCTTGGGCCACAATCACCAAACCCAGAGAGATCACAAACAAATTCTGGCGCTGGGCCCGTCGAAGGACTATCCTCTCGATTAACCATCCGAGGATCGCCCCGGCAATGGTTGCCAGGACTATGGCGACCAGGTAATTGCTTATCCAGTACTTCATCACTGAATAACATAAGTAAGCGCTTATCATGTAGAGCTGGGCATGGGCGAAGTTGACCATGCGCATAATGCTGTAGGTCATACTCAGCCCCATGGCTAGCAGGGCATAGTTTGAACCCTGAATAATCCCGTTCATTATGAATTGGGGGAGTAGGTCCATATCGGTTGTCTCCCTTCTCTAGAATACCGGATTACTCAACTCCACAGCGGGGTTAGTAGCCAGCGAGCCACTAACCCCGCTGCTGAAAACAGGTTTCACCTGACCAAGTCAAGTAACGAATGCTCAGTCTTAATACTTGTACTTAGCTCTGTACTCAGTAACGGTCGGCACCTTCGGAACTACCAGCTTGTATTCCCAGACTTCCTGGATATCATCAGTGGCCTGGGATACAGCGTAGGGAGTCAGTTTATCAGCCCCGATATCGGAATTGAAGAACTCGCTGATAACCTGGACGGAATAGCACTGGTGCCATTTGTCGAATGACCATTTCTGGCCCGCACCCCTGAATTGAGACTGCTCCGCAGCTTGCAGGAGTTTCGCCGAGTCGTCAACGGTACCAGCCCGCTGCATAATGTCTACAAAGAGGAAGATCATGTCATAGGCCATCCCGGCAGCCAGGTTTTGCGGCCCGTGCCTCCTGACAAATTCGTCCTTATGATAGTTGAGCATATCTATGTTGATGCCCGCCGCCTCAATTAGTTCTGGGGTCAACGTCATATAAGGAGTAGGGCCGAAATAGGCTATGCTTGGCTCGTAATTCTTACCGGCCGCCCGAATAGCCTCCGCCGCTGCCGATTCCGAAGGACAACCCAGCATCAGTACCTGCCACCCCATATCGCCGCGCTGTTTGGCGATCAAGGCGCCACAACCAGAGCTGCAACCCATAATCAGGGCATCGGGATCGTAGCTTCGCGCCTTAGCTAGAATGGTGCTGAAGTCCTGAGTGGTAGGTTCGTACTCGGCGATCCAATCAACCGTTCCGCCCGCCTTTTTGAACCCATCCATACACCCGTTAGCGTTTGCCCGATTACCCGTCTGGTTCTCCATCATGGTGACGACGTGTTTGATTTTCAGTTCGTTGGCCCAGAAGGGACCACCAATCCGGCCTCTCATGGGAGAACTGGTGGTTGTGCGGAAGGTGTAGTGGACATTGTCCCGGACACAAATCTCGTGTGTCGCTGACGTGGTAAAGATGAAGACGCCTCTGGGTTCGGTTATTGCCTGAGCGGCAAAAGTGCCAGCACTGATTATAGTACCATTGATGAACTTGATGTCATGCATCTCGGTAAGATAGGAAGCGCCAGCCACTTCTCTCTTGGCATCAGTCCGGTCGTCATATTCGACCCCCTCAAGCTTGTACCGCTGGCCGTTGACCACAAAACCACCTTTACCATTGATCTCATCAATGGCGATGCGTGAGTCCTGGACGGTTACGATACCTGACGCACCATAGACACCAGTCATCGGACACAAGATGCCAATCTTTACGGTCTTCACGCCAGTGCCGCCATCGCCACCCGTACCGCCATCACCACCGGTGCCGCCATCACCACCGGTACCTCCATCACCGCCATTACAGGCCGACATCAGCGGCACGGCCAGTAACAATGCTATAAGACCAACCCCCAAGAACACCATTAATAACTTTTTGGTCCTCATCATAACCTCCTTCCAAATCCACATTTAGTGATTAGATTTTCCGTATTCTGGTGCTCACCCCCTTTCGAAGTTATGAATATCCTCAAATAATAGCTGGATTAAACCCCTCAAAACACAAAGGACTGAGAAGATATCTATCTTCTCAGTCCTTTAATTCACCGGACATCCCGGAAAGATCCGAGCGACGTCGCTTTCTTAGACGCTCCCCCAACATCCATTCCTTCCCCCGTTCGATACGGGCACGACATTCTGTAGCGAGTGGTGTCATGTTACCACACGTTTTTTTTCTCTGTCAATAGGTTGTACTGGTTCATAGGTTATGCTGGCCGAGGAAGGAGAATAACCCGATCGGAATTTAACGTCCCTTGCGCCGCTATTGACCGATAATAAGATTCAAACTACGCGCCTCCGCATAGTTTTTAGATGCGCTTATCAGGCAGAAAACTGCGGTCGCAAGCCTTTAGAAACTGGCTGGCATAGAGTATAATAGAGCGGAAAAGATGGCTGGACCAGTCTTCTACCGTAAATGGCGTCCGCAAACGCTGGCTGATGTCGTGGGACAGGAACACGTTACTCAGACACTGCGCAATGCCTTGAGCAGTGGCCGGGTATCTCATGCCTACCTTTTCTGCGGACCGAGGGGGACGGGCAAGACCAGCACCGGCCGCATCCTGGCCAAGGCGGTCAACTGCCTTAACAACGGCCAGGGCGAACCCTGCAATACTTGCCCGCTATGCCAGTCCATCACCGAAGGCCGGTCTCTGGATGTCATTGAGATCGATGCCGCCAGTAACCGTGGTATCGATGATATCCGTGAGCTCAGAGAGAGGGTCAACTATGCCCCCAACCAGGCCCGCCGCAAGGTCTACATCATCGATGAAGTCCACATGCTGACCAAAGAAGCGTCCAACGCCCTGCTGAAGACTCTTGAGGAACCGCCGCCGCACGTCATCTTCATTCTGGCGACCACCGAAGCCCACCGAATCCTGCCGACCATTCTCTCGCGCTGTCAGCGCTTTGATTTCCGGCATATCTCCCGCGCGGATGTCGTTGCCAAGCTAACCCAGATATGCCAGGCGGAAAGCGTCAATATCGAACCGGCATCATTACGGTTGATCGCCCGGGGAGCCTCAGGCAGTCTGCGCGACGCCGAA
>JAQTRN010000071.1 GCA_028711795.1 Dehalococcoidales bacterium
TCACCGGAATGAAAGGTGTGGTCAATGATACTGCCGTCAAACAGGTTCCGCAGCTTAAAGCGGTAGAGGGCGCGGCCCTTGCCCGGTTTGACGAAATCGGCCACCTCGATATTATATGGAATACCATCAATAACAAGCTTGGTGTTCTTGTGTGCCTCTGATATGTCCATAAACGGCTCTAATCTCCCATCACTTTCTGGCGTAGTAATCGAACTTATCCCGACTGTCGCCAGAATTTATAGAATTCTAGCACTGCTCTGGTGGTCTGGCAAGCACTTTGCGGCATATATCTCACATTTACTTCTTGGTCAGAGTGGCGGGTGGCCTTGGTGCCAACTTTATAGGTAATTGTCAGCGTGCCATTGATATGGTATAATCGGGCTCAAAATTAATAAGTTACTCTCCGAGCCCTGACTCCTAAAAGCGAAAGCCATGGAGGTGGGCCGGTAGGGTATCACTGGAAACGGTGATGCCTCCCGTTTTTGGAAAGGAGAGCTGGCTCATGGCGAGAAGTTTGCCGCGAGCACCTCCTGGTGAGGTGCTTTTTTATTGAAGCTGTCTTGCGGGTTAATCTCGAACAACCCTGGCTGAAATGAATACGGAAGTAACCTGCAACGATAATCTTCAGAAGAAGCTTCGGTTAACACCTGGAATACACTGCTCTAAATTGTCAGTTTAACAACACCCATATCAAATAAAATAAAGGGAGAAGGGGAAAATGAAGCTTTTAGGTACTCTTTGGGGAAGTGCGTCACACTTCCTCTCGGGGTCTATCAGGAGACCACGAACATTTATTTCTCGCCATGCCATAGCGCCACTAATACTCCTCCTGACTTTAGTGCTCGTCATGGCCGGGTGCTCCGGCACGCCGTCTAATCCGGAACTCATCATGGCCAGCACTACGAGCACCGGCGACTCCGGTCTGATGGATGCCTTGATTCCTATTTTTGAAGAAGAGACCGGTTATACCATCAAGCCCATATATGTCGGTTCTGGTGCGGCCATGACAATGGGTGAACGGGGTGAAGCCGATGTCCTGCTGGTACATGCTCCCGCTTCCGAGGTAGCATTCATGCAGGCCGGTCATGGCACTAATCGTAAGCTGGTTATGCACAACGATTTCGTCTTCGTCGGTCCGGCTGCTGACCCTGCCGGTATCAAGGGTACAGCATCGGCAGTTGAAGCCTTGAAGAAAATAGCTGCCGCCGGTGCGATCTTCATCAGTCGCGGTGATGATTCCGGGACTCACAAGATGGAGCTTTCACTCTGGACGAAAGCTAGTATTGAATCTGAAGGTCAGACCTGGTATCAGGAGTCGGGTCAGGGTATGGGGGCGACCCTGACTATTGCCTCAGAAAAAGATGCCTATACCCTAACTGACCGGGCGACATACCTGGCTACTCAGGAAAATCTAAGTCTGGATATCCTGGTCGAAGGCGATCCGGTGCTATTGAATATTTACCATGTTATCCAGATCAATCCCAATAAATCAGACAAAATAAATGCCGATGGGGCAGAAGCGTTTGCCGACTTTATGGTTTCCGACGAAGCGCAGGAAATTATAAGGACGTTCGGCGTCGAGGAATTTGGACAGCCCCTTTTCTTCCCTGATGCCGGTAAGACAGAGGCAGACCTGGGCAGCGTCTAGACGTTTAGCTTAGTTTTCCTCCCTCCCAAAACGGAGGGAGGAAAACGGGTACTGTCTCTAAGGAGTCACGATAGTGGACCTCATCGCTGAAGGTATTGTTCAAGCGTTCCAGCTGCTCATTCATGGCGATCCGGAGATGGTTAGGATCACCCTTCTCTCCCTGGCGGTCTCGCTTTCGGCTACCGCCATCAGCCTGATCATCGGCATTACCCTGGGTACGGTCATCGGTCTCACGCGTTTCGCGGGACGGCGCTTTCTGGTCAGCTTGATAAATACGGGCATGGGCTCACCACCGGTGGTGGTCGGTCTGATTGTCAGCATCATCCTGTGGCGTAATGGTCCGCTGGGGATATTACACCTTATGTATACTCCTTACGCCATAGTCATCGCCCAGTGCGTTATCTCGCTGCCCATCATCACCGGATTTACCATGGCTTCAATCCAGCAGATTGACCCCAAGCTCCGCCTGCAGCTGGTTGCCTTGGGAGCGTCGCGCTGGCAGTTGCTGTGGTTACTGGTCAAGGACACGCGCCTGCCTCTTCTGGCGGCCGTCATGGCTGGCTTTGGCTCCATTATTTCGGAGGTTGGCGCGGCTATGATGGTCGGGGGCAACATCACCGGCCAGACCCGTGTGCTGACAACCGCTATCGTAATGGAAGTCGGTAAGGGTGATTTTGGCCTGGCTGTTGCCCTGGGTATTATTCTGATGGCTCTGGTGTACCTGGTTAACCTGGCGCTCACCATAGTACAACAAAGGAGTAAACCAAGGTGAGTCAGGGGCAAATGGGGAGCCCCCAGTATGCGGTCGAAGCGGCGGGGTTATCTGTTGTCCTGGGTGGGCATAAGGTACTGGAGATACCTTCGCTTCAAGTGAACCCCAATGAGGTGCTGGTGGTCATCGGGCCGAATGGCTCCGGCAAGAGTACTCTGCTTCTTTGCCTGGCGTTACTGTTGAAACCGGCTACCGGCACAATAACTTATAAGGGCATACCCATTCTGAGTTCTAACCAAGTCCTTCAACTGCATCGCCGGCTCTCCGTGGTCTTTCAGGAGCCTCTGCTGCTCAACAGCACGGTCTGGGATAATGTGACCCTTGGCTTACGGTTACGCGGTATCAAAAAGGATGAGGTGGCAGCCAGGGCTGAGAAATGGCTGGAGCGCTTCGGGATCGCACCGCTGGCCAAGAGGCAAGCTCGAAAACTTTCCGGTGGTGAGGCCAAGCGAGTCAGCCTGGCACGAGCTTTTGTTTTGCAACCGGAAGTCCTCTTTCTCGACGAACCTTTCAATGCCTTGGACAGTCCTACCCGCCAGGCCTTGCTAGAGGATTTTGAGAGTGTGTTGCGAGAGACCAAGGTTACCACCGTTATGGTAACCCATGACCGTAATGAGGCTCTGGTGCTGGCTGACCGTGTGGCGGTGCTCATGAATGGGTCTATCCGTCAACTTGGTACACCGGAGGAGGTGTTCGGCTCTCCGTCAGACGAGGAATTAGCCGCCTTCGTCGAGGCGGGCAATATCCTGCATGGAACGGTTGTCTCGCAGAGTAATGGAGTAACCACTATTGCCGTTGGTGGGCGGCAAATCCAAGCGGTGGCGAACGCCGCTATTGGTACCCGTGTCACGGTTTATCTGCACTATGAAGACGTTACTATCAATTTGCCGCTGGCAGAACCAGTGCTTACCAGCGCCCGCAATCAGTTGCGGGGCACGATAGTCAAAATGTTCCCCTTTGCCTCCCAGATAAAGGTTACCATAGATTGCGGGTTTGCTCTGGCTTCGGTCATCACCCGGCGCTCCTGGGAAGAACTCGGCTTGGGACTTGGCCGGGAGGTAGTGGCTTCTTTCAAAGCTTCCTCAGTGCATCTAATTCTGCGACCTGAATAGGTTGTGGTGAGTCGCAGAGCAAACCCGGTCATTGAAATATTCAGTCGAAATTGCTTAGAATATGGTCAGTTCCCCGACTTTTACTAAAATATCGATATAAATGAAAGGGGGTGCCAAATGCCTGTCATTGCCAAGATAGTCAAGTGCAAAAAGTGTGGTTTCGAAATCAGGTCAGACTGGCAATTCTGCCCCAAATGTGGCGACCAGATAACGTGTACCGACAAATATAATGAACCTAAGAAATAGGGTAAGCCAGCACCGCTGGCTTACCCAGTTGGTCTGACTAGGTGGTATGTTCAGCCTTCAGGGGATGATCTCGAAGCCAGAGACGGTGTAACTGATCTCCTCATCTGCCGCTTGCTGGCTGGCATCGATATAGATGTTTGTGGGATAACCAAATTCCGCCTCGTAACTGACCGTGAGCTCATCGACCTCCTGCGTGATGGCGTTTTCGATGATGCTAAAGAGCTTAGTCATCGTGTCGCAGCGGCCAAAAAAGTCGGTGGTAACGGCAGCACCGGTGTCGGCATAGGTGATCGATGCCGGCTGGTTGTTACGGACCTCGATAATCACCGGATGGGTGATGTCCTGCGGACAGAAGCACCCGATTTGGATCCGGTAGCGATAGCTGCTGATGTTACGGCTGGTCCAGCGCTGCTGGTTTCCCCGTAGTGTGTCCTGCAACTGGTCGTATATGTCCGGGCTGCAGGCCATCCCGGCCACTATTACCATGGCAATCAGGCTAAAAAACAATATGATTTTCGAGCGCATTTGGTTCCCCTCCCTACTATTTGGTTTAGCTTCCGGCGCATCCTTAAGCTTACGGCATCGCCAGAGTGGTCGTTTTATCGTTGACGTTAATGGTATACGTTCCGCCGGAGGCAAAGTCGGTGCCCAGGTTCACGTTCTTCTCAAAATAACCGTAGACCTGGGTGCACTGGGCGTCTCGAGGGCGCTGAGTAGTTACTTCGATATTTATGGTATTACCGCTGCGTTCCACTTCCAGTTCGTGAAAAGTGGTGCAGCCGTCAGCCAGTCCACCCTTGATGTAGACGAACACCTGCGGCGGGTAAGACTCGGCGATGCTAACCCTGACCTCGTGGATAGGCGCCTGGCTGATTACTATGTCTGACTGGCCATCCGTTTCTTTGCAGGCGCCGATACCCAACGTTCCTATTAGCAGGCCTATTATTGCCATAAAGAGCAGTTTGTGTCTCATTATCTACCGCCAGTATCGTTAATTAGACAAAAATAAACACACCTTCAACCTGGCTCGGGCAGAATTCAATATGCCCGGAGTTCTCAGGAGAGCGTGGGTGGCTAGAGTGGTATCAGTACCCGGTGAATGATAGAAGCTAGCCCTTTTTCCTCATTGGCTGACCGCAGCAGACGATATCACAGACGTCAACGCAGCCGCAGGCTTCGTCGACAGTGACTACCAGTCCACACTGCGTGCAGGAGTATTTGTTACCCTTTTGCACCTTCTTGGGTGCTTCTTTTTTGGTCTTCTCGGCCATGGCGGTGCCCTCCTTACTGATATAGAAAATACCCTCTAATTTCGATGGTAACACCGCACTAAGGGTCCGTCAATAACCTGGTGAAATATTTTTTCTGGGTGGGCTATTTGATAGATGGTGGCTTAGATGAAGGTGGGGACGATAACATTAAGATAATCAGCCAAACAGTAGCTTGTAGGTTACTCCCAGCAAGCCGCCGCCCAGTATGAACCAGGTCGGATTGATCTTGGTCCGTAATACCAGGAACAAGGAGATTAAGGTGAGAATGATGGTGAACGCATCTATCACCGCGGTCAGGCCGAGTTGCCAGGTGACTCCGGCCATAAGGCCCAGCGAGGCGACATTCACCCCATCGAGGAAATACCGTGCCCAGGGGGATTTCTGGACCAGCGGCAGGATACGGCTCAGCAGACCAACAAAAAGAAATGACGGCAAGAAAATCCCCAGGGTAGCCAGTAGTGCTCCTTGCCAGTTACCAACTAGATAGCCAACGAAGGCGGCACTGGAGAAGACCGGACCGGGTGTGACCTGGCCGGCGACAATGGCGTCCAGCACCTGCTGGTTGGTGAGCCATCCCAGGTTGACCACGAATTCTGACCGGAGAAAGGCCAGGAGGACATAGCCGCTGCCATAGAGGACGGAGCCGATCTTAAGGAAAGACAAAAAGAGCGTGCCCTGGCTGAAGGGCACGCTCGCCGCGTAGAGTCCCGCCATCGAGACTTTCAAAAGTAACGGTAAGGCGACTATCGCCGCCTGACCGCGCCGGAACAGGT
>JAQTRN010000072.1 GCA_028711795.1 Dehalococcoidales bacterium
ATGTCCTCGCCGAAAGGGTCTACGCCCCCTGGATAGACATGGCCGCCGCCCTACGGGCCGCTCACCGGCCTCTCTTTAGCCTCGAATCCAGGCGGCCGCTGAGGGACTTTGACGTCATCGGCTTCTCACTGGGTTACGAACTGACCTACACCAATGTCCTCAACATGCTCGACCTGGCGCAGATACCGGTACTGGCCTCGGAACGGGACGACTCTTACCCCCTGGTAATCGCCGGCGGTACCACCGCCCTCAACCCGGAACCCATGACCGACTTCGTTGACCTGTTCGTCATCGGCGATGGGGAAGAGGTGGTACTGGAACTGATGAGCGCTATTCGGGAATGGAAGACAGCCGGCGGCCAGCGAGGGCCCAAAAAGGGACTCCTTCTGGAAGCGGCCAAAATCCCCGGCATTTACGTGCCCGGTCTATATCACGTGGAATATCAGAGCGACGGCCGGTTCCACAGCCTTACCCCCGGCGCCGGCCCGGCCAGATCAACCATCCAGCAACGGCTGGTGTCCCAATTACCACCGCCACCCACCCGGCCGGTTGTACCCTATATCGAAGTGGTCCACGACCGGGCCGCCATCGAAATCCAGCGTGGCTGCAGCCGTGGCTGCCGCTTTTGCCAGGCAGGGGCAATATACCGTCCGGTACGCGAACGGCCCCAGGCCGAGGTGGTACAGGCTGTCGGCGAGCTTATCACCAACTGCGGCTATACCGAGGCCTCCCTGGTCTCACTGAGCACCAGCGATTACCCCGGTGTCGAAAAACTGGTAGCCGAACTGTCCCAGCGATATAGTGAGCATAACCTCAGCCTATCATTGCCCAGCCTGCGTATCGATAGTTTCTCACTGCAGCTAATGGAAGCCCTACCCACTCACCGTAAGACCGGACTCACCTTCGCTCCGGAGGCAGGCAGTGAAAGATTACGGCGTACCATCAACAAGAATACCTCCGATGAGGCGCTTCTGGCCACCGCCGCCGCTGCCTTTGAACGTGGCTGGGTGAACCTCAAACTGTACTTCATGCTTGGCCTGCCAACGGAGACCGACGACGACGTGATAGCCATCATCCATCTGCTGGACCGGGTACACGCTCTGGGCAGCAAAGCCCCTGGGAGAAGGCCACAACTGAGGGTCAGCCTGTCCACCTTTGTCCCCAAACCGCACACCCCCTTTCAGTGGGCGGCCCAGGAGAAAGAAGAAATCCTTAACACCCGGCAAGAACTACTAAACCGGGAAGCGCGCCGTAAAGGGATCAAGCTATCCTGGCAGGACCCCAAAGTCAGCCTGCTTGAAGCCACCTTATCCCGCGGCGATCGACGCCTGGGTAAGGTCATTCACCATACCTGGCAGATGGGGTCAACCTTTGACGCCTGGAGTGACCGATTCAAGTACGATAACTGGCTGGCGGCTTTCGGGGAGGCAGGACTGGAGCCCGGTTTCTATGCTCACCGGGAGCGCCCGTTCGATGAGCCACTGCCCTGGAACCACATCCAGGTCGGCGTTACGGCCGCTTTTCTGAAACGGGAATACGAACGGGCCCAGGCTGGAATCGAAACCCACGACTGCCGCTATCAGAGTTGCAACGCCTGCGGACTGGAGCGATCGCAGCCTGCCTGCCAGCAAAAACGAGCCGCAGTGAAGGACTGAATCCGGCAAACACCCGCCCTGAGTTTAGTCTAGCTGAAGGCGGTTACCGCCACCACCTTATCATCGTGCCCCAGACGCATCACCCTGACCCCCTGGGTCCGTCGGCCCTGGACGGTAATGCCCTTAGTGGGGTCCTTCTCCTTGACCGGCGTCCGGGTGACAATACCGACCGCTGATATCAGTATCAGTTGCTGGGACTGGGTCACCATCCTGGCGGCGGCTACCGGCCCGGTCTTATCGGTAACGGTAAACGTCCGTACGCCACTGCCGGCACGATGCTGATGGGGATAGTCTTTGATCGGCGTCAGTTTACCAAAGCCCTCGGTAGTGACCACCAGCAAAAAAGCATCTAATGAAGCAACGTCCATACTGACCACACGGTCCTCCGCTGTTAAGCGGATGCCGCATACCCCGCCGCTGGTCCGCGAAGTGGCCCGCAGCGATGAAACCGCAAATCTGATAGACTGCCCTTTTTGAGTAACCAGAATGACATCATCCTGGTCAGTAGCCAGACCAACCGCCACCAGCTCATCTCTCTCTTCCAGGTCCATAGCGATCAGCCCGCTGCTCCTGACGGAGACAAAGTTGTTCGCCGGCGTCTTCTTCACCTCGCCGCGATAGGTCGCCATCAGCAGGTAATCTTCCGGCTTGAAATCTTTTACCGCCAGCATCGCCGTAATCCTCTCATTCTCGGCGACCGGGAAAAGGTTAATGACGGCCAGGCCCTTAGCCACGCGTGAGGTATCAGACGGGACTTCATAGCACTTGATCATAAAGACCCGTCCGCGGTTAGAGAAAAATAGCAGGTTATCGTGGGTATCCGCTACCGTGAGAAGCCTGACAGCGTCTTCTTCCCGGGTTACCATACCGATAATGCCTTTACCCCCGCGGTGTTGTAGTTTAAAGGTCTGAGAGGGGACTCTTTTAACGAATCCCCGCTGGCTGAGGGTTACTATTACTTCCTGGTGGGGCACCAGGTCTTCTTCGTTGAACGATGTCACGCCCTGCTCGCTGATCTCCGTCCGCCGCGGATCGCCATATGTGGATTTCAACCCGCCGACTTCGTCCTTTATCAGTTGCAGGATTCGCCGCGGGTTAGCCAGTAGCTCTTCGAGGTAAGCGATACTCTTCAGTACCTCGGCGTATTCATCAAGTATCTTGCGTCTCTCCAGGTTAGCCAAACGGCGCAGTTGCATATCCAGGATGGCCTGCGCCTGAATCTGGGTCAGGCCGAAACCGGTCATCAGGTTCTGTCGCGCTATCTCGGCGGTCTCAGATTGGCGAATGGTGGCAATCACCTCGTCGATGTGGTCCAGCGCAATCTTGAGTCCTTCCAGGATATGGGCCCGGTCGCGGGCCACCTTAAGTTCAAACCGGGACCGCCGGGTGATAACCTCCTGGCGGAAATCAACATAATACTGCAGCGCCTCTTTGAGGCTGATCACTCTGGGCTGCCCATCTACCAGAGCCAGCATGTTGACAAAGAAGGCCGATTGCATGGCCGTGTACTTGAACAGGTTGTTCAAAAGCTGCTGTGGCTGGACTTCCCGTTTAAGTTCAATAACGATGCGCATACCCTGGCGGTCAGACTCATCACGCAACTCAGCGATACCGGTGATCTTCTTTTCTTTGGCCAGGTCCGCAATCCTCTCCACCAGAGCCGCCTTGTTCGTCTGGTAGGGAAGCTCAGTGACCACTATCTGGCGGCGCCCGCCGTCCGTAGCCTCAACCACCAGCACCCGGGCACGGACAACCACGCTGCCGTGTCCCGTGGTGTAGGCATTCTTGATGCCCTCGCGCCCCAGAATAATACCCGCCGTTGGGAAATCTGGCCCCTTGACCAGCTGGGTCAATTCGTCAATCGTGGCCTCGGGATGTTCGATAAGATAAGAAATAGCATCGCAGACCTCTCCGAGGTTATGCGGCGGAATATTAGTCGCCATACCGACGGCGATACCGGAACTGCCATTAACCAGTAAGTTGGGCAGACGTCCCGGCAAGACCATCGGCTCCTTAAGACTATCGTCGAAGTTGGGCATAAAGTCGACGGTATCTTTTTCGATATCAACCAGCATCTCCTCAGCGATACGGGTCAGCCGCGCTTCGGTGTAACGCATCGCCGCCGGCGGATCATCATCCACGCTACCAAAGTTACCCTGACCGTCAACTAACGTATAGCGCATGGAGAAGTCTTGCGCCATACGCACCATCGCTTCGTATACCGAGGAGTCGCCGTGGGGATGGTATTTACCCAGCACTTCACCGACAATGCGGGCGCTCTTCTTATAAGGACTATCGTGGGTAATGCCCATGTCATTCATGGCATAAAGAATACGCCGGTGTACCGGTTTCAGGCCGTCCCGCACATCGGGCAGAGCCCGAGATGTGATGACGCTCATGGAGTAATCGAGGTACGAGCTCCGCATCTCGTCTTCGATTTTGACTGGTTTGACTCTCCCTATTACCATCTCCGGTGTACCCTCCTAGTCCTCTCGGTCGGCCTTTCTGTCAACATCCGTGGATTCCTCAGATAGCAATTCCCCCTCATCCCCACCTACTATGCTGTAGCCGGACTCCTCCATCTCCTCCTCTTCTCCCTCCTCCAGTTCCCGGCGCAACAGTCTCTCGCCAAAATACGGCCGTACCTTCTCCACCCTCTTCGGCGGAAAAGAGAGTTGTCCCTCCTGGCCCGGGTCCTGATACGCTTCCCGGATGATAACCGTCATTGTTTCTTCGGTCGATCTAATCACGGTGGCGGTATATTTGTTGCCGCCTTGCATCAACCGGATGAGCCGCTGCCCGTGTTTGGGTCCTACCTGCCCCAGGTATTCGCCCAGACTATTCTCAACGGCCAAATTAGAGCCGTCAATTTTCAAGATCACCTCATCCCCGGCAACCATCTTGATCAGCGTCTCACCGGGCGCTAGCCGGTGGAGATTGACCACCCCCGCCTTCCCCGTCTCTTCAATAAAATGCTGCGGTTCGACTTTATGAGACAGGCCTTCCGCGTTTCCCTTACTCTGTCCCAGACGGGACAACCGGTTAAGGTTCTTTTTGGCAATAGCGTTGTATGGGTCCAATTCTATAGTCCGGCGGTACGCAGCCCTCGCCAGGTCATACTCTCCCAGCTCCATGTGGGCCCGGCCCAACCGGTTATGGGCTTCAACATCGGTGGGGAAGTTCTCAATCAGGTTATTGTTGGCGACTATCGCCTCTCGCCACCGGCCCTGCATCGCCAGGGCGATAGCCTGCTGTGTCCCCCGCCGTTTGAGTCTTACCTGTTCTTCTTCTTGATATGACATAGCCGCCTCCTGGGTTAGCTAATGACAAACAGATTAAAACACCATCCTACTCTAAACAAAAGAATCAAACAAGTCAAAATGACAATAAAGCATCCCTTGACCGGAAAAATGATTCCTGCCTTCCCGGAGAGATGGCTTCACCCGGACGGAGTAAAACGAATGGAGTCCGGAAACAGGGCTGGTTACTTCGGCGGCATGGCCGTCAGTAAATGGTACCAGCCTATTCCTCCACTCCCAGTTCGAAAACCCGGTGCAGTGCCTGGACCGCTTCCTTTATCCTGGCCTCATCGATGATACAGGTTATCCTTATCTCCGAGGTGGTAATGAGTTGAATATTGATGCCCAGTCCACTGAGCGCGCCGAACATCCGGGCGGCGTAGCCGGGAGTATTCTGCATACCGGTGCCAATAACACTGACCTTGCCCAGTTTGGCATTACCCACACACTCGCGGGCGCCAATCGAGGCGGCGATTGGCCGGACAACATCCATCGCCCGGGGCAGGTCACCGCGTGACACCGTGAAAGTCAGGTCCGTTATATTCTCAATGCTGGCATTCTGCACGATGGTATCCACACTGACCCCCGCCGCTGCCAGGGGCTGAAAAATAGCGTGGGCGAAGCCCGGGCGGTCGGGAACACCCACCACCGTTATCTGGCCGACATCCAGGTCATGAGCAATGCTTCTTACTTTGTTACGTATTTCCATAGAATCCTCTCCGTGAATCAATGTCCCCGGACTACGGGTAAAACTGGAGGCTACCAGAATCGGGATGTTGAATAGTTCGCCCAGCTCCACCGCCCGGGGATGTATGACTTTAGAGC
>JAQTRN010000073.1 GCA_028711795.1 Dehalococcoidales bacterium
AATCGCGTAGTTTCAGGAGCATAATACTAGGCATTCCCGAAAAGCGTCGGCTTTTGCAGCTCTCCCCGGGCTTTTTCAAAGGCAGCATCCCAGGTGAATCCCTCCCGGCGATATTTTAAAATGAGCTTTACCTGTTGGACCTGCTCCTTCGGGTACTGCCTCACCTCCCGTCGCTTCAGCCGTGTCCGGTTAGGCCGGATGAAGCCCTTCTTCTCCATGTAGTGAAGCTCGTCTACCGAGGCTCCAGTCACTCTGGAGAACTGTGTGATGCGGATATTGCCGAGTAATATTTCATGAACCATTACATGAAATTTACCACGTAACACCAGGTCTGTCAAGTCGCCACGGCTTTGACCGATGATGTACGGTGTGGGGCCCTAGGAGTGGGAGCCCTGAGGGTATAACCGGAAGCCAAGGGCGGAATCTTCGAAGCCCAGCGCCCGGTAGAACCGGTGGGCTGCCTGGCGTCTTTTGTGGCTCAAAAGCTGCACTTTGTAACAACCGGCCTCGCGGGAGCGGGCCAGAGTATATTCCACCAGGAGGCGACCGATTCCTCGCCCGCGATATCGACTATCGACGACGAGGTTCTCCAGAATTGCCCAGGGACGGCAGTCGTGGGAGAGGTTGGGGATTATCTGTAGTAGAACGGTGCCCAGGACTAGGCCGTCTTCGGTGGCAACCAGGAGCTGGTGGCGCGGCATGGCGATGATCTCTTCGAAGACCCGTCTGGTACTCTCAGGAGAGACAATCTGTTTTGTCTCCGTCAGCTCTTCATAAAGCTCCAATATTCGGGGGATGTCCTCCCGGGTCGCCAGTCGAATAGTAGCCATCCTTTTGCAGCTCCTCTTACCAGAAACATTAGAGATAGAGTTTAGGACTTTGGAGACGAAACGTCAAAGTTTTTCAAGCGGTTTATCCGCCGATGGCCGGATGTTTGTGCAGTGGTAAGCTCACTTGGGAGGATGCTATAATAGTTTCAGTGGAGCGTGGGTAAAATGAAGTTTCGTGTAGTAATAGAATACGACCCGGCGACAAAGAGCTACGCGGCTTACTGTCCAGAGCTACCGGGGTGCTGTAGTGCCGGCGATACCGAAGCGGAAGCCCTGGAAAATGTCAAAGAAGCCATCACTCTTTATCTTGAACCAGCTTCGTTAAAATTATC
Source organism: Dehalococcoidales bacterium (assembly GCA_028711795.1). Lineage (GTDB taxonomy): Bacteria > Chloroflexota > Dehalococcoidia > Dehalococcoidales > JAQTRN01 > JAQTRN01. The sequence continues at coordinate 1,163 of JAQTRN010000073.1, forward strand.
GCCGAACGACAAGGTTTTCGATATAGAAGTTCCCGCCTGATGGCCCAAAGATTTCCCCGATTGACAGCTAGCGAAGTTGTCCGCATCTTACAGCACCACGGTTTCATGCTAGTGTCACAGCGTGGCAGTCACCAGAAATGGCGTAATAACGCCACTAACAAGCAGGTAATTGTGCCTTATCATAAAGGCAGGCTCTTACCACTCGGTACACTAAGAGGCATTATCGAAGGCAGCGGTGTCCCGGAGAATGAGTTTTAAGGTAAGATTCCGGTGCCCTTCCATATTCTGAACTCTGGTGCTTACACGGCAGTGAATAGCGGCTTCCGTTTATTGCAGTTCAACCGTATATGTATCATCAGCTAATGGCATCCCTTATTTCTTCATCAACGATCTTACTGAATTGGATCTTGTCCTGTTGGGCTCGCCAGTTTCCAAAATCAATATTGTGTATGTAGATATTACTTTTAATACTTGAACTAGTCGTTTTATCCGCTTCGAGTTCATTTAGCAACTGATTTTGCCTCATGTTTTTGTCAAAAACTACTAATCTCAACCCATTCTTAAGGGATTTAACAAACATATCATTGATGAACTTATCCCGAAAAGAATATCCGATAGCTATACACACGCGAGTTGCTTCAGAAGATAATTCAGTTTTCAATTTGTCATAGTAAAAAGAGAAGGGCTCTTCTTTTATCTGTTCGAACTTCTCTCTGGTTGGGTATATCAGCAGATCCCGATAATTTTCAGGTGCCTTATGGTCAAGGGGAATTTGCTGTATATCACCACTCTCTTTATTCATCCACTAATCAGTTGAACCATGAAGTTTATAAATCAGTATTCTCGGATTAGACCCAACTTGGTCATAGAGCTTTGTGTCTAATATTACGCGTCTGCCTGTTTTTTTCATACCAGTCTCTATGTGCCAACTACACCTAGCGCAGTCCTGCATGGATTCGAAAACTAAGTCGTAATTAGTCGTAAAAATTGGAACCACATCTATATTGTTTAAACTAAGTCCCTCAAGAAGAGGAGCATAGTGTTCGTAAGCTTTTTCTGGCGCAACGTCTTTATAGGCAGTTCTTGTGAACGAATCAAAATCGGCTAATATGCTGTCTATGAACAGGACAGCAGTTTGAGGTCGAGGAGCCTTTGTCATATTAACATCAGATTTGATTGGAGGTAAAACTTGTATACTTTCTGCTGACCTGTGCAACTCTAAAAACCAATCCCTTAAATATTCGGAATCTACAAGCGGTTGACTTTTATTTAATCCAACTTCATTTTTAGAATTGTAGAATTTTTTGTAGGCATCTAATATTACCTGCGTGTCATTAACGCCCCAATGTTGCCTCAATAATCCAATGAACTGTAACGTTGTTGGCATTCCTAGGCCAGCAGAGGCACCGGCGCCAACAAACACTATCAACTTATGTTCAGATAATTTCTCGTTCTTCATTTTATCCCCTTCCACTTTGGCCTATTCCAGTGAGGTGATTTTATGTTTGCTTGGCATCTGGAATCAGAGTGAGCGGTAGATTTCCCGGCGGTGGCCAATACGTACCACCGTCACGATTTTCTGATTATCGTCAATACTGTAGACCACCCGTTAGTCTCCCTGCCTGACCCGCCACAGGCCCGCGCTCTTGATTTTCTCCACCCCTTTTGGCCGCGGCGAGCCGGCCAGACCCTCTACCGTTTCCAGGACCGTCTCAAAGTCTCCTCCGGGCAGTCTATCCAGTGCGCGCTGCGCTGGCCGCCTCAGTCCTATCTGGTACATTACTGGTTTGGGCGGCCCTTATTCTTTCGCGATTTAAGGTAGTCTTCGAGTGATCTGGTGCCTTCGATATTGGCTAAGGATGCCAGGCCCTCGGCGGCATCAATTTCATCCTCGAGTTTGGCGATGATAGCCTCAACCAGCCAGTCTTTCATCGTCTTACCTTTTAAAGCGGCGAAAGCCTTAACACGATTGCGTAGCTCCGGTTCCAGATCCAAAAAATACCTTGATCTCTTTATGGTCTCGGGCATTCGATTCTCTCCATTGGCTATATATATAGTAAATATATCCCACATAGCCTCAGAAGTCAATATCCGGCATTACCGTCACCTTCCCCGCCGCTGATATAATAGCCGTATGAAGACAAGTAGAGGACTACGGTTCGTAATAACTCTGTTTCACCGCGGCGCTAACCCCCTTCTATTAGTGGCAATTATCTTTGTGTTATTGAGCACCAGCGCCTGCCTCTACCGCTCCGGACCAACTCGCAGAAAACCGGTGCCGTCGCCAGTTACTACCGCACCGGCGCCCGTCTACACCTACCGGGTGGTCAATGCCTATCCCCACGATCCGCAGGCTTTTACTCAGGGACTGGCCTTCGATAACGGTATTTTGTACGAGGGAACGGGGCTGTACGGCAGCTCCTCCCTGCGACGGGTAGACCGGGAAACCGGGGAGGTCTTGCAGATCCATAACCTGCCCGCGGAGTATTTTGGCGAGGGTATCACTGTCTATCAGGGGACCATTATACAACTAACCTGGCAGTCATACACCGGCTTCATCTATGACCGGGACAGCTTCGACCTATTGCGCCAGTTCTCTTACCCGACCGAGGGTTGGGGCGTTACTCACGATGGCGAGCGGATCATCATGAGTGACGGCACTTCTATTCTGCATTTCCTGGACCCGGTGACTTTTAGTGAGACAGGCAGTGTTGAGGTGCACGACAATGATATGCCAGTTACCCGGATAAACGAACTGGAGCACATCAACGGCGAAATCTACGCTAATGTCTGGCAGACGGATGAAATCGCTATCATCGATCCCCGCGATGGCCGGGTCACCGGATGGATAGACCTGTCCGGTCTGCTGCCGACCCGGGAGGTGAGTGGTCAGGTCGATGTCCTGAACGGCATCGCCTATGACTCACCGGCGGGACGGCTGTTTGTCACCGGTAAGCTATGGCCCTGGTTGTTTGAGATCGAGTTAGTGGCCAGGCAATAACTGTCCGGTAACAATGAGCGGCTTCACACCAGTGTGAAGCCGCTCGAAAAACGCTGGCGCCGGCCTGAGACCTACTGGCGAACAGCGGTGCGCCGCTTGAGTGATACCGTCATGAGCGCCGCTATGACCACGGCAGCGATGACCAGACCCCAGGTGGTGATACCGGGCGCTGAAAGTGGCTCCGGTTCCGGCTGGGTAACCGGTACCGGGCTCGTGATCTGCGTGGTGTAAGAGTAGAAAATATCGGCTGGCGGCCATTGCCGTATCGCATGGTCCAGGAAGAACGTTGATAGCCTGGCCTCGTTGATGCCGACCGCCACGTTATCTACCTGGAAGCTGAAGACCAGCGGTTCGCCAACCGGATAGATGGAGCGTGGTCCCTGTCCCCAGATATGTATCCAGGCATAAGTCGCATCGGGGTCATGCGGTCCGAAGTATTCCCAGTAGTCCCCGACATCAGCTATATAAGGCTCCGGTACCTGGACGTTGGAGATGGTCGCTTCCAGGGGAATCTGGACAAAGAACCCGTCCAGGCCGGTGTGGTCGATGCCATTAGTCCATTCCGGCAGACCGCCCAGGTCCGAGTAGTCTCCCACCTCGGTCAGGTTGGTAATGGTGTACTTGAATATCCAGGAATTGCCGCCGAGGTGAGTTGTCTCGACAACGACGCTGTACTGGCCGGCCAGCGGTTGCAGTTCGGTATTGGGTGCGTGAGCGGCCACCGGTAGCGAAAAGCCGGCGAAAAGGACCAGCGCCAGCGCCACTATTGATATTATCCTTTTCATATCCCAGTCCTCCCTCTACTTGAGGTTATTAGATAGACACGTGTACCAAAGCCATTCTAAATACCGCCTATGAGATGGTCAATTGTCCCTTTGAACTATAAAAGGACTATATTGACCGGGCGTACCAGACTAAATGCGCTTGCCATGATACCCATGACGAAATAATAAGCATGGTCAAAAATCGCATATTGTGACATTCTGGCTAATGGTAGTATTGGCTGACGGAAAGTACCGGTTGAATTTCCTCATCATGACTTGGCGGCCAGGAGAAATGCTGCTAGAATACGGGCATGAGACTCTGGCACCTGACCCTGCTACTCTGGGGCATATTTCTGGTCTCTCTGGGGTTCTGCCTCGCCACGGGTTTTGAAATACCATCGCTGCCCGCGGAAGAAATGGAGATCATCGCCGGCATCGGTATTGCCGCCTATATTCTGACCGGGACAGTGTTCTACATCAAATGGCGGTGGAATGTCAGTACCCTGGTGATAGCTATCCTGCTCTGGCCCCTGGCAGCCATACTCGTTCTGTGTGGCCGCTTGTACTCGCCCCTGATTCATGTTCAGGGTTACATCCCCCAGTCCCGCCACACCGTGGGCAGCCTGTTGAGGAACAAGAAACTCAGTATCCGTATGCGTATCCGGTTGGCCGCGGCGTTCCTGGGACAGGAAGCCCTGAGAAGGATGATGCGGTTGCCGCTTTGCCGTCGTCTGG
>JAQTRN010000074.1 GCA_028711795.1 Dehalococcoidales bacterium
CGAACTGAGTCGTAAGCCGTGTCTTTGTCCGATGGTGTACCCGGCTAGTCCGCTATGCTGGCCGAGGATGTTCCCCGTGGCGTCAACGATATCGCCGGGTCGGGGAGGTGCGTATTGAGCGATGAATGCCCGGTAATCATTACCGGGGATAAAACAAATATCCTGGCTATCGTGCCGGTTGCTGGCGGGTAAACCCAATTCAGCCGCTAATCGCCTCACTTCCGTTTTGTGATAATTACTGAGTGGAAACAACAAATACGGAAGCTGCTTCTGCCCCAGTGTGTAGAGAAAATAGGACTGGTCCTTCGCCCGGTCAACCGCTTTTAGCAGGCGGTGCCCTCTGGGCAAAGACTCTATCAGGGCGTAGTGTCCTGTGGCCAGCAAGTCGGCTCCCATCTGCTGTGCTTTATCGAGAAGCAGTCCGAATTTGATGTGCTGGTTGCAGCTAACGCACGGATTTGGCGTACGGCCCCGGCCATATTCCTGAAGAAACGGCTCGATAATGAGGCGCTTGAACTCCCCCTCGAAATTTAACTGATAAAGGGGGATATCCAGGAGCTGGCAGGTGCGCTCCAGGTCCAGGGTGACCTGTTCTGGTTCCGGCCGGAGTTGCAGGTGGACACCGCTAACTCGAAAGTCGTCTCGTTTCAGGAGGAAGGCGGTCACGGAAGAATCGACGCCGCCGCTCATGGCTACAGCCACGTGTTTTGGGCTCACGTAATTGGGGCTCCTCGTTGGGAGAATACCTGGGTGACCCGGTGCCAAATCGCTCCGGCGGTCTCCTCTTTACTTTGGGAGGTATCAACCACCAGCCAGCGCTGGGGCTCTTCGGCGGCCAGTTTAAGATAGCCCTCCCTTACGCGCTGGTGGAAGGCCAGGGCCTCCCGTTCGAAGCGGTCCTGTTTCCGGTTTTTCTTGCGGGCCAGCCCGGCTTCCACCGCTATATCCAGCAGGACTGTCAGGTCGGGTATCAGTCCCAGGGTAGCGGCGTTGTTAATTGTGCTGATCATTTCCAGGTTTAAGCCTCGGCCGTAGCCTTGATAGGCTAGTGTTGAATCGGTGTAGCGGTCGCAGATCACTATCTTCCCCATTTCCAAGTTGGGTTTGATAACTTGATTGACCAACTGAGCGCGGGAAGCATCAAAAAGCATTAGCTCGGTTAGCGGCGATACCTCGAACTTATCGACCCGTTTTAGCCATAACCGGATCTTGTTACCCAGCGGTGTTCCACCCGGTTCGTAGGTCAATACTACCGGCAGAGCTAACTCTTGTAGCCGTTTGGTCAGTTTCCTGGCCTGAAAGCTCTTGCCGCTGCCTTCCCCACCCTCGAAGGTAATGAATAAGCCCACGTTTCTTACCCTATCCTTTGCGTCCCGAGAGTAAGATATTTCTTGGCCATATCAATATAGAGCTGTTTCCATCTTTCCCAGTGCTGGTTGTCCCTGGCGGACACCGGTCTGACGATCTGGGCGGGACTGCCGGCGATAACCACACCGCCGGGGAATTGCTGCTTCATTTTGATGAAAGTGCCCTCGGCCACGATCGAATGTTCACCAATCTCTACCCAGAGGCTCAGGATAGCGCCCATGCCGATTACCGCGAAATCGCCAATTGTTTTGGAGTGGACGATTGACCCGTGCCCCAGGGTTACCTTTTTCCCTATCCAGCAGGTCTCATCTGGAGGGACGTGCATGGTGACGCTTTCTTCGACGGCGCTGCCATCGCCGATCTCTATGGCACCGTAGTCGGCACGCAGGATTGCCCCCGGGCCGACATAACAGTTATCGCCTACCTTAATATCGCCAATAAGAACAGCGTGTTCGCTGACGTAGCTTTCCTTGCCGACCCGTGGTTCTCTGCCATCGAAACGATAAAGCATTCAATTTCTCCCGTCAGGCTGGTTCTGGTCTTCTGGCTCATGCCGGTAGATGGTGACTCTCCGGTTTGGGTCCTTGCCCAGGCTGTGTGACGGCAGTTGGGCTCGCTCGGCTACCAGGTGCTGCAGGCGTCTGATGTAAGCGCTCTGAGGGCTGAGCTCCACTATTTCCTGGCCACCCTTTACCCGGTCGACCGCCTGGCGTGCTTCGCTAAGGGCTAGCTTGATGGGGTCGGCGCTGTTCTCTCGGGGATAGATGTCATTCAGTAATTGTCTCATCTGTAATGGGGTGTTGCTTTTGAGGACGTATACCGGTAGGTTGGCCGCCTCGGCGTCTCTGACCTTCTGTGGTTTGCGCCGGTAAAAGCTCCTGGCGGTGACGAATAAATCGGCGTCACGAAGGTTATCGGTGATTTCGAGGTTAAGTTGCCGCTCTCTGGCCATTTGCTCCAGCCGCCCTCCGTTAATGCCGAAAAGGTAAATCCGGTACCTTTTGTTTTCCCGGGTGGGATAGTGGCTCTCACTGTCTTTCTGAGTGGTTGGTATCTCCTGAGCGGTCTTGACTTCTCCATTCTCGTCCCGCCATCGGATCTCGGTCGTGGTGGGTTGTCCGCGCAGGATGGCGTCTACGGCCTCGGCAACATCCGGGTGTATAGCCACCTTATCCCAGTCCTGGATTTCGACAACGATGTGAAAAGTGGGTGGCGACATCCGCTCCAGGACCGATTTTTGTGTGCCCCGCCGCCGGGCCTCTTCGTCGCCCAGGGTCACGGTCTGAATACCGCCGATGAGGTCGGCCAGAGTGGGGTTCATCATCAGGTTTTCCAGGGTATTACCGTGGGCGGTGCCCACCAGTTGTACCCCCCGCTCGGCGATGGTCCGTGCCGCTTGCGCTTCAAGCTCGGTGCCGATCTCGTCAATGACAATTACCTCCGGCATGTGGTTTTCAACGGCTTCAATCATGACGGCATGTTGCTTCGCCGGAGTGCTTACCTGCATCCGGCGGGCATGGCCGATTGCCGGGTGGGGAATATCCCCGTCACCGGCGATTTCATTGGAAGTATCTACGATTATCACGCGCTTCTTCAGGTCGTCAGCCAGCACTCTGGCGACTTCACGAAGCATGGTTGTCTTGCCGACTCCCGGCCGTCCCAGCAACAGGATGCTCTTCCCGGTCTGGACCAGGTCCTCGATAATCTGGATGGTGCCGTAGACGGCCCGCCCTACCCGTAAAGTCAGGCCAACGATGCGTCCCTGGCGGTTGCGGATAGCGGAGATACGGTGTAAGGTACGTTCTATACCGGCGCGGTTGTCATCGCCAAAGGCGCTGACGCCAGTGACCACCTGGTCGATATCTGTCTGGGTGATTTCCTGAGGGTCCAGTACCATTTCCCGGTGAGGAAAACGCGCCTCTGCCGGGCGGCCCAGGTCCAGTACTACTTCCAGTAATGCACTGACATCCTCTTGCTTGTATAGTGGCTGACGGATATATTCCGGCAGCACGTTCATCAGAGCGTCCAGGTCATCAGTGATTACTCTCTGCAATGGTACTCTCCTGGTTACTTAAATCCGGTCTTTCTGCTTACTTTGTCCGGAGACGAGATTCAGGAAATACCGGTGGAATCTAAGGTCGTTGGTTAGTTCCGGGTGGAAAGCTGCCACCAGGACGTTCTTCTGTTTTGCGGCGACGACTGTTCCATCAGCCAGTCTGGCCAGTATTTCTACACCGTTACCGACCTTCTCAATCAATGGAGCGCGGATGAATACCGCCGGGAATGGCTCTGGCCCCAGTGCCGGTATAAAGAGTTCAGTTTCAAAGCTCTCCTGCTGTCTCCCGAAGGCGTTACGTTTGACTTCGATATCGATGACGCCGATGGGTTCTGCGTCCGAGTCCGAGATTTGTTTCGCCAGCAGTATCATGCCGGCGCAAGTGCCTAAAACCGGCAATCCGTTTTTCGCCAGAGATTTGATATTGTCTCTCAATTTGAAGCTGACCATCAACCGGCTGATGGAGGTGCTCTCTCCCCCAGGGATGATCAAGCCATCGATACCATTCAGTTCTCGGGGGAGGCGTACCTCCCGGGCTTCTACCCCTAGTCTATCCAGTGTAGCTATATGTTCGGCAAAGGCTCCCTGCAGAGCAAGGACGCCAATCTTCATACTACCATCCTCTTTGCGCCAGTAGCTCCTCCGCCGGAATTTGCTTGATATCCAGTCCGGGCATGGCGGCTCCCAGGTTCTTGGAAGCCTCGGCGATGATCTTCGGGTCCTGGAAGTGGGTGGTCGCCTGGACGATGGCCTTGGCTCTGGCTTCCGGGTTACTGGACTTGAAGATGCCCGAGCCGACAAAGACGCCCTCGGCACCGAGCTGCATCATCAGTGCGGCATCGGCCGGGGTGGCGATACCACCGGCGGCAAAATTGACCACGGGCAATTTTCCTGTCTTGTGCAACTCGACTACCAGTTCAAAAGGCGCTCCCATTTCCTTGGCCTTGGCCATTAGTTCTTCCTGCGACGTGTTGACCAGTTCGTGGATGCTATCCATGACGGCCCGCATGTGCCTGACGGCCTCAACGACATTACCAGTGCCAGCCTCTCCCTTGGTCCGTATCATGGCCGCCCCCTCACCGATACGGCGTAAGGCCTCACCCAGGTTGCGGCAGCCGCAGACAAAAGGCACCTTGAAGTCGTGTTTCCAGACGTGGTGTGATTCGTCAGCCGGAGTCAATACCTCTGATTCGTCAATGTAATCAACTCCCAGCGCTTGCAGCACCTGGGCCTCCACGAAGTGACCAATGCGGCACTTCGCCATCACCGGAATGGAGACCGCCTTCATAATCGCTTCAATGACAACCGGGTCGGCCATGCGGGCGACACCACCGGCGGCCCGGATATCAGCCGGTACTCGCTCCAGCGCCATGACGGCGCAAGCGCCGGCTTCCTGAGCGATTTTAGCCTGCTCGGCATTGATAACGTCCATGATGACTCCACCCTTTAACATCTGGGCGAGTCCGGTTTTAACTTTCCACGTACCACTCTCCATATCTGCCTCCTTACTCTTTCAAGTGTACCGCTCTTTTCTATATTAGGCTGCTAATTTTCGGGCTGGAATGTACCAATTATAGCATTTTTGTCTACTGGCAGCCACCGTTTGTTCTCGTCCGCTGCACATGAGACAGGAGGGTCGTTTTCTGGTGGTATTGTTTAAGATATTCCAAAGGGTCAGCTGCTTCAAGGCTGTTCAGGCCGGGGCTAAGATATTCAATCTGATTAGCATCGAGGGTGTGGTGACCCGGGGAAATGACAGGATAATCGGATTGGTGCTAAACTGGAGTGCCGTGGAGTTAGGCAAACTGCATGTGGACCCCGTGACTATGCGGGCCAAGGTGGCAATAGACGCTGCCGGCCATGCCAGTGAGGTCTGCCACATAGTGGTCCATAAAGTTGGGTGTAGACTCCGCACCGGGAATGGTGGCATAATGTGGGAGAAGTCGATGTGGGTGGAAGTGGCCGAAAGTAAGATAATGGATAACACCAGAGAGATCTATCCCGGTTTAATCGGCGCCGGCATGGCAGCTAATGCTGTCTGTGGCGCTCCCCGTATGGGACCTATCTTCGGGGGTATGCTCCTATCCGGTCGGCGGGCGGCGGAAGTGGCGC
>JAQTRN010000075.1 GCA_028711795.1 Dehalococcoidales bacterium
TCGGTAATATTAGTAAACGTACCCAGGTATCCTATAGGTTGCCCCTGTGAATCAGTGAGCAGCGCCCCATTCGTCCGGAACCACAACGGAGTGCCGTCCTTGTGACATAACTGCAAGTCATAGGTTCCCCTGATGCCCTGCTGGCGCCGTTCCCGCCTGGCCAAGCTTACCGCCAGGTCTCGCTGGTCAATAAAGTCGAAGAACGGCCGGCCCATCATCTCGGCAGCGCTGTAACCGAGCAGTTCCATCATCCTTTTGTTGACCAGAATGGTGCGGCTCTCGCGGTCGGTAACCCAGATGCCTGCGTAAGCGTTTTCGACTATCTGGTGGTAAAGATCGTTACTGGCCGGCAGCGTTCCTCCGTTACCCGATGGGACGGCCGGGGCCTGGCCTCCGGACAGTGGTAACGGACGACCATCGCCGCCGGCCCGTTTTGCTTTCGACCTCGCCTTCCTATCTGGCATACCTGTCTCCCCAATAAAAGACTGGACTCACCGGTGAAAAAGAGTGCTTCTACTTCATCACCAGTTCTATTTTATGGTTAGTGCAGGCTAAGCGTCAAATGCCGATATACGCTCCTCAACTAGTTACCATTTTACTACTGACTTCTTCACCAGCCAGAACTTAACGAAATCATTAAGACACGACATCCGTTGCTGACTCATATTACCGCCGGCATTTCTGGCCACACCACCATTATAGTAGAAGCGTGGACTGATAATCACGGGGCATTTGCCAAATTATTCTCATTGGGTTAAACTATGGTAGTTTTAGGGTTTGCCAATGGTATTACGATGAGACAAAAGTCACGTGCCCCGGACACCTCGCACCAGGGAAAACCGGCGGGAGTAATAACTGTTATGCTGGCGGATGACCATCAGATCGTCCGCCAGGGCTTACGGGCGCTACTGGAAACAGAACCGGACCTCCAGATTATAGGCGAAGCCGCTGATGGCAGCGAGACTGTCCAATTGGTAGAAACACTACAACCAGACATCCTGGTGGTTGACATCATGATGGGGGGCATGAACGGAATTGAAGTAACCCGCCAGATCAGTAAACGCGCTACTAAGCCCAAGGTCGTGGTCCTCTCCATGTATAGTAATGAAGCCTATGTGATCGAGGCCTTACAGGCCGGAGCCAGTGGCTACGTTCTCAAAGAAGCCACCGCTAACGAACTGGTACGCGCCATCCATGAAGCCATCGCCGGTCGCCGCTATCTCAGTTCATCCCTTTCCGAGCGCGCTATCCAGGCTTATTTACAGAAAACGGCTACCACTACCCTCGACCCTTACGACATGCTTTCCTCCCGGGAACGGGAAGTGCTTCACCTGGCGGTCGAGGACCACACTAACGCCGAAATTGCCGCGCGTCTGTTCATCAGCCGGCGCACTGTTGAGATCCACCGGGCCAACATGATGCGGAAACTCGGCCTGAGCAACCGCGTCCAACTGATCCGTTACGCCATTCAACGGGGAATCCTGCCGCCGGAAAAATAACAACTTCCTTACCACACTGCCCTCCCACCAATTCATTCCCCGACACACCACTGACTGAGCGCTAGTCAATCTCTCTCAAGAATACGTATGTCTTTGAGTAGAAATACGTAGGTATACGGATACTAATGCCTCAGCAGATTCTTCAATATGAACAGTATGAAGGCACCTGAGATAACCGACATAGTACTGGTCGATGACCACCACGTCATCAGGCAATACCTCCGGACAATTCTGGAAACAGAGCCCGGCTTTAGAGTGATTGGCGAAGCCGCTGACGGGGTAGAAGCTGCCCGGTTAATGGAATACCTGCGGCCGCAGGTACTCGTAGTTGATATCAGGATGCCGGGCATGAGCGGCCTGGAGGTCGCCCGCCAGGTCAATCAAGATTTACCGAAAACCAGGATCGTCATAACGTCCGGGTGCAGTACCGAAGCCTATGCCCTGGCAGCGCTGCGCGCCGGGGCCATGGCTTACGTGTCTAAAGATTCGGTTGCTCAAGAGCTGGTACCGGCTATCCACGAAGTCATCGCCGGGCGCCGTTTCTTTAGCCTACCACTATCCGAGTTGACTATCGCCCCCTACCAGAGAAAACTGGATAATAATGAGGAGTTGCCGCCGATTGATGATTAAAGAATATGGGTATCAAGAAAGTGAGCAGAAGTCACATGAGGTCTTTTCTTATCTGATCGTACTGCTCCTTGGAGATCTCACCGCGGGCGTAGCGTTCCTTGGCAATCTCCAGCGGACTCTGTTTCTCGCCGCCACCGGCATCTTTGCGGCCGGTCAGGCTTCTAATCCCCCAAACGATTAAAGCGATGACCCCACCCCAGAACAGGAGCATCAGGATCCCACCAAAGACCATCCACCAGCCCATACCTTCATGCCATGGCCACATTATACCCCTCCTCTAGATTCCCGCCAGCACTTTGTCCCCATCAAGCCGCACCGGATACGTCCTGATGGGACGCGGAGACCTGACCAATCTATTCACTACGTCGATTAGTCCGGTCCAAGTAGTCCAGCGGACGACGTGCCCATCCTGGAGATCAAACTGCGAGCCGTGCCGGGGGCAGGTGACCACCGTACCCTGCAGTTGCCCCCGGGAGAGATCGCCCCCCATGTGCGGACAACGCTTATCGGCGACATAGTATTGGCCACCTATCCGGACCAGAAGAAACTCCCGACCGGCGGCAGCAACCGCCTTCATAACGCCATCCTTCAGGTCAGATATCCGGCCCATTTCTAACCATTCGCTCATAACCTAGCCTCCTCAGCAGTCTTGCTTTTTAGTCCCTATCCCGGGGCTTCTACCCGGCAGCCGGCCGGAGACACCGTCAGCACCGGCACTGGAGAATACCGCACCACCCGGTCCGTAACACTGCCGAAAGCCCAGCGCGACACTCCGGACCGGCCATGAGTGCTCATGATAATCAGATCAACCGGGTGCTTTTTGACATAGTCCAGAATCTCTTCCGCCGCCCGACCGTGAAGCAGTTCCGTCTTGACCGGCAGACCCTCTTTCTTTAACTTGCTTTCCATCTGGGAAAGGTAATCTCTGGCTTCGGTCTCCCGCAAAGCCTCTGCCTTGGCCAGCCAGTCACCGCCGGCCAGGGCATAGGCAGAGACATCCTGGGATGAAAGCGGCTCCACCACTCTCATTACCACCACTTCAGGCACGTTGCGACCGCTGGCGATGGCCCTTACATGAGCCAGGCTACACTCCGAGAATTCCGAACCATCCATTGGTACCAGTATTCTCTTATACATAGCGTCCCCCTTTCATGTATCACGGTATTTTAGTGAGCACATCCCCGTCAAACTCTATCCGGCTTCTCACTTGATACGTTGCTCTACCACTGCCCAGTTAATATTTTTAAGGAAGGCTTCAATGTAACTGGGCCGTTTCAATCCATAGTCCGTCAGGAAGGCGTGCTCAAAAACATCCATCACCAGAATGGGGGCACAGCCGGCGAAATGGCCGACCTCATGTTCGTTAATCCATTGATTGAAAAGCCAGCCGTTAATATTGTCCTGGTACAGCACCACCCAGCCGATACCTCTCATACTTCCGGTAGCCTTAAAGTCCTGCTCCCAGGCGTCATAGCTGCCGAACACTCCGATGATCTTTTTGACGAGCCTCCCCGATTTATCCAGCAGCGCTTTCCCACTCAGGTTTTCGAAATAATATTCGTGAAGCCGCATACCATCGAATTCAAAGCCCATTCGCCGTTTGAGTTCGGAATATTCCGGGGCGCCGGTTTTCCCCTCTTTCAACATGCCGGCTAACGAATCAGCCAGTTTATTGACGTTGGTCACATAGCCCTGATAGAGGGTGAAATGGTTTTTTAGTAAGGTCTCACTAAAGCCCTCTATCCCGATGAGGCTACTATAGTCTTTTGCTACATAAGCCATGCCGTTCCTCCTTTACTCATTTTCACCAATTATACCTATTAGCGGGCACCTATATTATTAACCCGGCCTGAATAACCCTGGCCTCTCTGATTCTACACTGGCACCATCAAAAATTGGGAAGCGGGAGTGGATGAGAGAAGGGTAACTATTTACTGGCCGCCTTCTTACTCTTCGAGACGGTAACCTTCTTGGGCTGGACTTCCGGCATCTTGGGCAGGCTAACTTCCAGGACACCATCCTCGTAAGTGGCTTCAATCTTATTGGGATCGACGCTGGACGGTATGGGTATCGAACGGAAAAAGCTGCCGTAAGAAAACTCACTGCGATAGTAGTTGTCTTCTTTTACTTCTTTTTCGGTCTTCTTTTCCCCCTTGATGGTCAGCGTATTGCCCTCAATCGAAACGTCTATATCCTCCTGCTTCATCCCGGGGAGTTCGGCTTTGACCACTATCTTGTCATCTTTTTCAAAGACGTCGATAGCCGGCATCCACTCCTTTTCCGCCGGGAAACGCCGCCATATCGCCGGCAGTCGCCAGCCACCCCAAATATCTTCAAAATTACGTTCCATCTCCGCTAGTTCCTCAAATGGTCGCCAGGGTCTTATTGCCCGTCCGGGCCGTCGCACTTCTATTGCCATTGCTGTACCTCCTGCATATATTTACCTAGCCGTCCCGCTTCCCGAGAAGCGATTTTCAAAGTAGCCGATGAGAGTCCATCACCGCCATTGTATCATTATATAAATTACAACGGGCGTTACTTCCCTCTCAAATAAGCTATTCGGGCGGTAACACTATCCGCCGCCTGCAGTCTGGTCGGGGCGTTCATCAGGTCTGCTGCCAGCTTCTGGTCTCCGATTACGTCCCGAACCCAGTTACCGAAGTCGTTCTTCTCCGCATTCGCATGAAACCGGAAAGTCTCATCCGATATCGCCCGCAGGGCTTCTTCCAGTTCCCGCATATTCTTTAGTAACCGCCCGTCATGGAACCGGAAGGCATACTCCTCCGGTACGTTACACAGAAATTTTGGTACTTCCCTTTTTTGCACCGTTTTTCTCGCCATATTCTGACTCCCTCCGTCGTTAGATATAATTTCCTGAGACAAGGACTTCTATCGACTATCAACCTTCATAGCGTCTGACATACAAACCTTCTTACCAGCTATTGCTGGTCTTCCGGGCGCCCAGCCCACCCGCCTGGGAACAGGAGTCCGGGCCCCCAAAGGAGAGGCCACAAACACAGTGTTATCTGTAGTGATAGCGTTGCTGGCTACATTATCCATCACCGGTAACCTAGAACTGCGGTACATCCAGGTGTCTCCTTCCCCCCCAGCTCTTTTTCATGATGTAAGTGCTATCCCGCAGAAAAGAATTGTTGAATTCCTTCTCCGTACCGCAATATTTGCAGACGCCACGGCTGCTCGGGCCGTCTGGTGTCTCAATCACCCAGTGATGCCGGCAACCGTCCCCGGGTTCCAACTGGTACATGGTTACCGCATCCTCTTTAAGCAAAGCCGAATATTCGTTTCCCATCATGGCCTCCTTTCATCAGTCGCCAACGACGAATGTTTCCTAATTTTCACCATTCATCATTTCGAAAGCGGTTAGATAGAGTATGG
>JAQTRN010000076.1 GCA_028711795.1 Dehalococcoidales bacterium
GTCCGCCACCGCTACCAGGGCATCGGCTGTTCTCTGGATAAGTGGTGAAAATAGCCATTTGAAAACCGGGTAAAGGACCGCCATTTTGCTGCGGCTGGCCATAAAGGCCATGTGATCGTCATATATCAGTTTGAGGCTACTCAGCCTTGTCTTGAGTTGTACCACTCTGATAGCCTGGAAGTTGACAATGCCGTGCATGATGACCAGGTCCGGCTGGAGCTCTTGAATCTTATTTTCCAGACCCCTCATCCAGATGGCGTGAGGCACTTCAAACAGCGTCTTCAGCCGCCATACCTTGATGCCTTCCTCTTCAAAGAGCCCGGCTCCCTTTATCCGGTTGCCGAGTAGCTCTCTGTTGGCGGGGTAGATGACCGGCGAGTAGCGGTCCGAGGTCACCATACAGACCTCGTGCCCCAATTTAGCCTGCTCTCGCGGCAGAAAGGTCTCCTGATAGCCAAGCTGAGGATGAAAATAGTCTATGATATGAATGATTCTCATCTCTTTATACCGACGGCCACTATATCGCCTCCTAAGAAAGGCCCCCAGACCTTTCTTACACTGGCGAAGATACCGCTGTAGTCGACCTTGATTACTTCCAGTCCCTCCTGTCTAAAGAGGTTTTTAAGCGAGGTTACGGTGAAATAGTGCAGGTGGCCGCCATCCCAACCGCTTTCGTCGGAAGTCACGGGCAACTTGCCTAGAAGCATTCTGATACGGTTGGGAAACCAGGCTACATTCGGCACCTGCACTATCAGGGTCCCGCCCGGGCGCAATAGCCGGTGGCATTCCCTGATCAAATGGTAGGGGTCGAAAACATGTTCCAATACTGATACGACCGTGATTGTGTCAAAAGAGCTATCGGCAAAATTCAGTTTCTCATTAGTATCTTCGACGCGGACATGAATCTTGCAGTCTTGTTCCAGCCTCTTTTTGATGCGGTCAATTCTGGGTTCGGCGATATCGATTCCCCAGAGCTCTTGATATTTGTCTTTCAAGCGGCACAGTAGTTCGCCGTCACCACAACCAATATCCAGGAGCGAGACACCGCCGGGAGCCAGCCTCTCGGTAATGTCATATCTATTCAGCTCAAATCTTCTTAGCTTGCGATATAGATAGGATAGTTTCGGCTTGCTCCTGGGTTGATCGCCATACATCTCCTCATAGAACTCTTTAACGCCCATTTTGTCGTCTTTCACTCGTAGAACAGGTCGTCTGGTATATTTTTTCTACTAGTTCACTTATCTTTGCCCAATCAAAGCGCTCTCTGATCAGCAATTTTACCCGCTCACTAAATCCTTGCTCTGTTTTTTCATCGTTAAGCATGTGTTGCATGGCCTCGCATAGCGCGCTTTCATCAAAGGGAATGACAATTCCTAACTGCCCGTCGATTATATCGGCGATTCCACAGCGATCAGTGACGATCACCGGAATGCCACAGGCACTGGCTTCTAAAATTGTTGTTGGGAAGGTTTCGTAAGAAGAGGACAGAACGAAAACCGCGGCGTCAACATACGCTTCCAGTTTCTCTCGGCCATAGAGCGGTCCGGTGAACAGGACCTCCTGTTCGATATTCAACTCACCGACCAGTTTCTTCAATTTGGGCAGATAACCGTCATCCGGACCAACTATTACCAGCCGGGCATTATCGGGTTCAACCGTGCATCTGGCAAAAGCCCTGACCAGCAGGTCCAGCCTCTTGGCTTCATGAACCCGGCCAACATAGAGGACAATTTTCTCCTCGTTGTTCAGTCGGTATTTGTGTTTAAAACTCCCGGGAGCCGGCAGATTGTCGAATTCAGCCGGGTCGATACCGTTGGGGATAATTTCAATCCTGCTTGGGTCGGCACCCATGCTCCGATATTGTGCGACCTCAGTTTCGGTCAGAGCAATCAGCCGGGAAGCATTCTTCAGCAACCTGTAGCCCCACAGGTGATTAAATAGCCTCTTGAGACCCTGTTTCGCACCGATCAGGGGAATCGAACCGTGAGCCTGTAGGACATACGGGACTCTAAACCTTCTGGCCTGCTGGTAGATTACGACATTCTGAATAGTAGAATATTCGTGCATATGGATGATGTCAAAATCGCCTATCTCTACTGTCGCCGATAACATACCGGGGGATAGAAAGACCTTATGACGGTAAGCGATGGTGTTGCTGATATTACGGAAGCGCTTTACCCTGATACCATCTATTGTCTCTGCTGTTTCGGTGATTCGGCGGCTGGCATCCCGGGTATCGGTGGTAAAGACGGTGACCTCATGTCCTCTGCTTACCAGTTGTTTTGATAGCTCGTAGCAGACCCGTACCGGTCCGCCGAAGTCCCACGCCGGCACAAAATAGGGTATCACCTGCAGGATTTTCATTATTGCCTAAAACCTGGCGTCTCTTTCGATCTTACCCCGGTTTTCTGTTATCCAGCTATAGACTTGCTTCACGCCATCCTTTATTTTCATTTTGGGTTGATAACCCAGAATCTTGCTTGCCTTCTGGATAGAAGCCCGCCGGCGGGTTATCTTGTCCCAGTCCCGTCGTGGCACCAGTTTGACTCCGGCTTTGCTGCCGGTAATGCCGTTGACCATATTGGCGATGTCGATCACTTTGGTTTCGGTCTCGGAGGCCAGGTTGAAGGCTTCGCCGATGGCCTCGGGCATGACGCCTAACCGCAGTGTACCGTCAACGATATCCTCAACGAAGGTAAAGTCTCTGGTTTCTTCACCGGTGCCAGTAATCGGCAGTGGCTTCCCATGTAGCGCCCACCACATGAAGTTGGGAATGACATTGCGGTAGGCACCGGGTATCTCGCCCGGACCGTAAACATTGAAGTAGCGGGCGATGGCCACCGGCAGGCCATAGTAGTTATGGAAGAAGTTGCAGTAGAGTTCACCCAGGAGCTTGGTGATTTGATAGGGAGTGTCCAGATGCAGAGATACGAAGTCCTCTTTCAGAGGTAGGGGGGCTTCGCTGCCATAGACGGAACAGCCGGAAGAGGCAAAGACAAACCGGCTGACCTGGCTTAGATGTGAATACTCCAGGACTTTAAGAGTGCCCAGCCCGTTCACCTGCAGGTCGGTCTCGGGGTTGTCCACCGAGTTCTGGTTGGCAAAATGAGCGGCCAGATGAAACACAAAGTCCAGATGCCGGGAAAAGGCGCGCTTCAGCGCTTCCTCATCCAGCACGCTGCCTTGGATAAAGACCACGTTGGCCGCCGTGGGAATATTCCACTTCTCGGCGGCGGAGAGGTCGTCAAGGACCACGACGCGGGCCGCCCCGGCCTGTACCAGGGCTTTCGTGAGGTTGCTGCCGATGCACCCCGCCCCACCGGTGATGAGCGCTGTCTTATCTTTATATTCCTTCCGATATTCGTCCATGTTGTCTCCCTTCAGTCACTTTGTTGAGTACTGCTTCAAACTGGTCGGTGATGCTCTCCCAGCTATTATTGGCGACAAACCGCCAGGCTTTCAAGCCCAAGCCGGGGAGGTCACCATTGTCAGCTAACTCAATAGCCCGGGCGATGGCGTCTTCTGGCCGTTCGATATAGACTATTCCGTTATCATCTCCGAATTCCTTCACTATTCCGGGAAGTCGGGTAGCGATGACCGGCTTCTGCATGGCCATATATTCGTACATCTTAATGGGCACGATATCCCGCATAATTTCATTATTGTAAGCGGGCATCAGGCAGACGTCACTGGCAGCGATGTATTTCGGTATGTCTTCGTATGGCTGCCTCCCAGCCATTATGATTTGATCGGTCAAGTCCTTTTCGTTTCTTACCCTCTGTATCTCGCTGTAGGCATCGCCGTCGCCGACAATTAAGAGCTTGATATGCTTGTTTTTGATTTCAGCCAGTTGCCTGGCCGCTTCTTTTAATCCGGAGAAGTGATATAGCCACCCGACAAACAGGAGCACAAAGTCACCCTCTTTAATCCCGTATTGCCGGCGAATCTCAGTACCATCAATACCCGGATTGTACGTCTCAGAGTCAATCCCGGCCCGGATCACCAAGGTCTTCTCAGTAGCGGCTCCCATCCGGACGGTGTATTCTCTCAGGCCTTCGTTGATGGCGATCACCAGGTCAGCATTGCGGATGTTCCGGGCCTCCAATATTCTGCCTAGAGGCTGAAGGAGTTTGAATGGTACCAACCTGTGGACGATATCGATGGAATAGAAAATGACCGGAATACGTTTCTTCCGGGCAGCCCGAACGGCCAGGTAGGAACTCAGAATACAGTCGGTGACAACTACGTCCGGGGCAAAATCCCGTAGTTGCCGGCCTATCTCCCGACTATAGGTGAAGAGCATGGAGAAATAGTCCAGAAGTCGAAATTTGAGTATCCCGGGGCGGATTACGGTGATGTTGGCGTCCTTCAAGATCCGGGAAACAGAAAAGACCTGCCTCCTGGAGAAGAGGCTTCTCTTCCCCTCAGTCTGCCACAGAATCTCATAGTCAATGACCCTGATTTTATGCCCCCTCAGGGCGAGCCTCTCGGCCAGGTGGGTATGCTGGACGGGGTTCCGCCTGATCCAATCAGTGTCCTGAATAATCAGTATCTTCATCGCCGTCCGCGTTACCAGGTAGGGGCCAGTCCCAGCTTGGCCACCAGTCTCGGTCTGTAGTCATCAAGTACCCTATCTAGCTGCTCTTTAGTGACATCCATTTCTTGAAGGAGTCCGACCAGCCTCGGCCCGTGGATCCACTGGGAATTATGGTCGGCTTCGCATCTCCGGAGAGCTTCTTCCCGGGTAATCTGGCCTTCGCGGACCAACCGGCTGTACATCTCGTCGTGTTCGGTGAAGCCCACCAGCCTCAGATAGATGTAGTTGATTACCGGATAGGCGGAGTCGTCGATTCTCCAGGTAGTGGTGGCGTCCGCTGCTCCCTGCCAGCCGATTTTCCTAACCGTGGACACGATTTCGTTCTCTTTCCAGTAAATATAGTCGTAGAACCCGAGGGGCTGCACATCCTTCGGTTTAAGCATTGACTCGAAAAAGTAGACAACTCCGCCGGTCACATACTCTTTAAGTATAGGTCAGTCGAAACCATACGGACTGGCAAAGTGCTGACCGACAAAACGCGATATCAATCTCACCTTGTCCCACTTCGAGTAGAAGCCACGGGCGTTGGGGAAGATGCCCATAAACCCGGTCTTCCAGTTTTCCTGTTCGAAGCTACTGTTACCCACATTGTTGCCGCCAATAACCAGCGGAATATGGTGAGCATGGGCATAGCGGTACATCTGCAGGTTCAGGGTCTTATCCGCCGCATTGAGTACCGGCACGATGGTGTTAATGGATGGTTTCTTGAGCCACCCCCAGAACTTCACGGTCGTATTACGGCTGGCGGTTTTGATCTTCTGTTCGTCTTTCAGCCAGAGATGTGGCACCTTCAGTGCGCGGGTACATCGCTCTATGTTCAGTGTGCCTTCCGGCAGAATAAAACCGCTGTCCACCGTCAGAGCGATGGCACGCATACGATACCTGGTAACCATCTGGTGCAGGGCAAAGGTACTGTCCC
>JAQTRN010000077.1 GCA_028711795.1 Dehalococcoidales bacterium
CCAACCCCAGCAACTGCGTAGTTTTCTGCCGCGCCTGCGCCAAACTCTGTGGCCCAGATGCCTTATCTTTCCCCGACAAAGCCGAGACCATTAAATCTATCAAACAAACACGAGAAGATAAGTCATGAAGAAGTACGCGGTCCTGCCCTGTAATGGCCTGGACAAACCGGTAGGCCCCCTTGCCCGCGAGCTTGCCCTGGCGCTCATCGCCGCCAACGGCGGCGAGATTATCTGCCCGGTAGTCTTGCACCGGTTACCCAAACGTTACGCGAAACAACTTAAGCAGCTACCGCTCTTCGTTATTGATGGCTGCGCCACCCGGTGCGCCAGTCACCTGGCGAAGGAACAAGGGCTGAAGGTGGAGCGGAAAATCCAGCTAACCGAAGCCGCTAAAGCCATGGGGGCGACCTTCGAAGACTCGCTCACTCCTGGTCCGCAGGGACTGGTATTTCGCCAGAGCCTGGCCTCCAGGCTGTTAGCGGAGCCAGCGGCACCGGTCGAACCTGAACCAGCTACTGATTCCTCGGGACCGGTCGAGTATCTCGACTTTACTCATGATAAGCTCCTCTTCCGGGTGCCCCGGGCTGGTTACTATTTCAACGAGAACGATTGCTGGGTGCGGGCCAGCGGCAACCGGGGTTACGTGGGCATTTCGGACTATATGCAGCAATTTCTGTCGGATATCACCTTCTGTGAGCCACCGTCAGTCGGGTCTCAGATCGAACAGTTTGGTGAAGCCGGCACAGTTGAATCGAGCAAAGCGGCGTTCGAACTGGTCTCCCCGGTTACGGGCAAGGTAACCGCGGTCAATACCGAAATTATGAGTAACCCCGGGCTTATCAACGAGGACCCGTATGGCCGGGGCTGGATCTTCCAGATGGAGTTGACCAACTTCGCCGAAGACCAGAAGTGGCTGCTTGACGGCCAGCATTACTTTGACATTATGAAAAGAAAAATAACCGAAGCGGAAAGATAATCGGGAAACCATGTCAGGAGGCAACGTGAAAACATCAACGAGTGAAAAGGTGCTGCTGGTACCCTGCAGCGGGATAGGTAAAGTACATGGACTGATTGCCCGGGAGGCGGTGTACCGCGCCCTGGAGAATACGGACCCGGACAAGGCGGATACCATGTGTCTGTCGTTGCTGGTCACCGCCGACAAGGACACCGTAGCGGCCATACGCCACCACCGCTGCATTACCGTTGATGGCTGTCCCAAGCTCTGCGCCTACAAGAACTTGGAGATTGCCGGTGGTAAAGTCGCGCAGAGCGTACGGGTAGTCGATGCCTTCAAGGGGCATAAGGGCGCCCGGCCGGGTGACGGCACGGCCCTGACCGACGAGGGCTGGCAGATCGCTGAGGAGATTGCTCAGGATTTAACCAATAAAGTAAACCAGCTTCTCACCGCGGGTAAGGAGAAATAGATGAAAGAGTACCCCAAGGTAGGCATTATTTCGTGCAGCGGTGAAGATCTGGGCGAGGGCACCATCTCGCGGTTGGCCGTTCGCCGTGTCCTCGATGAATTACGGCCGGACAAGGTGGTTACTATCTGCTTGCCTCTATTCCTTGCCGGTAACGAGCAGGAAAGAGGGTTTGCCCAGAGTGTGCCCACCATCACTATTGACGGCTGCACCAAGACGTGTGCCCGGATAGGCACGGAAAGACATAGCGGCCCGGTTGCCTGTGGCCTGGTTGTCACCGATATCTTAGGCGCTAATACCGGACTGAATGGTACCAAGTCTACCCGGCGTTTGAGCGTCAAAGATAAAGAAGCGGTGAATAAGGTTGCGGGGCGTATTGTCAGCGAGATTGACAGGATATTGGCTGCTCAGAGGTCTGGGGAACAGATAGATAAGCCGGCCGCCGAGAATTACACCATCTCGGTTGTTCGGGGCGGCGGTGGGTGTCCCTGTCAGAACTGGATGTTACGGGGTATCGTCGAGTTACCGAGAGATATCAGTGCCGAAATGCCGGCCATGAGCAAGCTAATCGAAGGCTGTGCCTACAACCCAAAGACGAATATTATGAGTTTCCGCGTACAGGGAATGGGTGTCATATTGGAACCAAGAAAGATAACCGTCAATGTCATTAAAGACGAGGCAGAAGCCAGGAAAGTAATCGACTGGGTAAGAGGCATCCAAGACATCACGTCAAAAGGCTGAACAGTGCAAATGAGGTAACAGAGATGGAAATTAAGATCCTGGGGCCGGGTTGTTACCGGTGTCAGCAACTAGACAAAATGACCCGGGAAGTAGTCAAGGAACTGGGAATAGACACTAATATCGAGGATATCAAGGATATCAGGAAAATAGCTGAGTATCGCATACTGGCCACTCCCGGGCTGGTAATCAATGGGAAACTGGCCTGCTTCGGACGGATACCCACCAGGGCCGAAGTTACGCAATTCATCACCACGGCGCTGATCCGGGAAGGGGAGACCAGCAAGTAACGAGCGACGCTCCCAAAAAGCAATAACCCATTCAGCAACAAGGTAACGGGCGCCAAAGTGAATTCGAGGGTGAGTCACATCATGAAGAATATCAGTCGACAGTCTTCGCTGGCATTATTAATAGCGGTCCCGTGTTTGCTGTTGCTGATGGGATGTAACTCCTCAGCGGCTGGTGCTCCGGCCGACCCTAAAACAAACCTGGACCCAACCGCCGTATCTCTCGAACAAGCTATAACCAGCGGGAAGCCGACACTGGCCGAGTTTGGTAGAGGAGTCTGTGTTCCCTGCAAAGAGATGAGACCCATCCTGGAAGAACTGGCCGTAGAGTACCAGGGTAGACTCAACGTGGTCATCGTTGAAGTAGACGAACACCTCGACCTGATAGACCAATATAAGATTATGATGATACCAACTCAGATACTGTTTGACCAAAATGGCCAGAAGATACTGGCACATATCGGATTCTGGCCCAAAGAGCAAATAGTTTCCCAGATAGATACATTGGGAATAGATTAGTTGGCTGATTTACTGAGCGACATTGGCAATGTTATCCAGAATCAGGGGTGGCTGGCTTTTCCCACCTGTTTTCTGGGAGGTGTTGTATCAAGCGCCAGCCCCTGTGTCCTGGCGATGATACCACTGGCCATCGGCTTTGTTAGTGGGTATGCTGAGGGTTCGCCGAAGAAGGCGCTGCAATACTCGCTATTATTCACTCTGGGACTGACGATAACCTTCACCATACTGGGGATTATAGCGGGCGCTCTGGGTAAGTTGTTCGGTGATGTCGGCGGTTTCTGGAAGTACGTCCTGCCGCCGGTAGCTATCATACTTGGCCTGCAATTACTGGGTGTATTCAAAATAAACATCGGCCTACCGCAGCGATTTCTCCCCAAGAAGAGAGCACTCATGGGGGCATTACTCATGGGGCTTTTCTTCGGTATCATCGCTTCTCCTTGCGCCACCCCTATCCTTGGCGTGATACTGACCTATGCCGCCACACAAAAACAGGTGCTCTACAGCGCTGGCCTACTCCTGGCCTATGCCCTGGGTCACTGGGTGCTGGTTCTTGGCGCCGGAATGTCAACCGGATTCGCACAAAGGGTATTGGCCTCAAAGGGCATCACCAGTTTCTCCAATTATTCCAGGAAGATTGCCGGCGTGATTTTAATCGGGACGGGGATATACCTTTTCATCTACCTGTTCTAAGGAAATATTGTGCGGAGGAGGCTAAAGAGTTTGACTCAGGAAGAGAGATTTTCGCCAATAATAGGATAGGAAAAATGATAAAGTTCAACAATTTCTACTGATGTGAAAGGATGACTATGGCACAAGAACAGGAAAGAAAGCTCGACTTTTTCTCAAAATATCTGACAATATGGGTAGCGCTTTGTATGGCCGCGGGAGTTTTAATCGGACTGTTCCTGCCTGCGGTCCCTGCCTTTCTGGGTCGGTTTGAGTATGCCCATGTTTCTATCCCCGTTGCCGTGCTTATCTGGCTGATGATCTACCCCATGATGCTTAAGATCGACTTTACCAGTATTATCAACGTCGGCAAGAACCCCAGAGGACTTTATGTAACCTGGGTTACTAACTGGTTGATAAAACCGTTCACGATGTACGCCATCTCCCTCCTGTTTTTCTCCGTTATCTTCAAGGCTTTCATTCCCGCTGATCTGGCGCGTGAATATCTCGCCGGCGCCGTTTTGCTGGGCGCAGCCCCCTGTACGGCGATGGTACTTGTCTGGAGTTTCCTGGTCAATGGTAGCCCTGCTTATACCCTGGTGCAGGTCGCCACCAATGACCTTATCATTCTGATTGCCTTTACCCCAATTGTGGGTTTCCTGCTGGGGATCAGCGATATCCCGATTCCCTGGATGACACTGTTTTTGTCGGTCGTACTTTTCGTCGTCATTCCGTTAGCCGGTGGCTGGTTCACCCGGCTATACGTCACCAGGAAAGAGGGCAAGGAGTATTTTGAGAATATTTTCATTCCCAAGTTCGGCAGCGTCACCATCATTGGGCTGTTATTGACGCTGGTTATCATCTTCTCTTTCCAGGGTGAAACGATAGTCAATAACCCGGTGCATATACTATTAATCGCCCTGCCATTCGCGATTCAGACCTTTCTCATTTTTTTCATTGCCTATATGTGGGCCAGGGCCTGGAAGCTGCCCTTTAATGTTGCTTCCCCGGCGGGTATGATCGGTGCGAGCAACTTCTTCGAGTTGGCCGTAGCCGTCGCCATCTCCCTCTTCGGGCTGCAATCAGGTGCCGTCCTGGCAACGGTGGTCGGAGTACTCGAAGAAGTACCCATCATGCTGGTACTGGTGGCAATTTCCAAGAGGACGCAGCACTGGTTCCCCAAAGTGCAAGGGGTACAAAAAGCCATAGTTTAAGGAGGGGCTTACCATGTACAGCAAAATACTGGTACCACTGGATGGTTCAAAAACGGCAGAATGCGTTTTAGGGCACATTATTGAAATTGCAGGAGGGTGTACCCAGGTCGAGTTGCTCTTTGTAGCCGAACCAGCCCCACCAGGACTCTATGAAAGCCGGGAAGAGGCGCACAAAAAGCTGATGGCCTGGGGTAAGGAATACCTTGCCGGAGTCGAAGATATTCTGACAAAAGACGGGGTTGGCGCTAAATCAGTGATTGTTGAAGGGAAAGCTGCCGAAACTATCGTAGATTATGCAGAGAACAATGGAGTTGACCTTATTGTGATGAGCACTCACGGCCGCTCCGGTCCCTCACGCTGGGCTTTTGGCAGTGTGGCGGAGAAGATCATCCGTTCCTCTATAATACCCGTCTTAATTGTTGTTCCCAAAGCTTGTAGAACAAATCGATAAACCACGCGAAGCTGGTAGAAACAAAAGGGAGGCCGAAACGGCCTCCCTTTCCACTTCAAGCCCACGGTAAGCTAGTCAGTTTTGGCCGGTTTCAAGAGGATCAGGGCCAGTACCAGGCCGATAACAGCCAGTCCCGCCGTCGGATAGAAAGCATAGGTGTAGCTGCCGAATATATCCCGCAACTGGCCGGACATCAGACTGCCGATGATAGC
>JAQTRN010000078.1 GCA_028711795.1 Dehalococcoidales bacterium
CCTCGATAGTTACGTCATCCGGCAGTCGGCTGTCCAGCATGGACTTCTGGAGCGGCACGCTCGAAGAAGCCCAGGTTAACGCTGCCGGCGTTACCGTAGCCCTGCCCGGCGTGACGGTAAACGGCATTCCCACTGGCGCCACGGTGCTGAGGGCGGTCGCCATGTTCAAGTTCCGGATGGTCGAGAACACCAACGCCGCCGCCAACAAGCTGAACGGCGGGACGGTGGCCGATACCAGCCAGGTCATACAAGTTAGGGACGACGCTCCCGGCGCCTGGATGGACGCGGTGAGCTTTGTTGACGACCAGTTTGGACTCGACGCCGAGACAAGAGAGGGCGGCGACGTCTGCATAGGGAGCGTCGACATTTCAAGCATCGTGGATGGAAACGATGGCTATGAGTTCCGGTGGCTGCTTGGTAGGGCGGACCTGGACTTCATCAATTTCAACGATGTCCAGGTTGGCATCCGTGTTTGGTATTCCGTGCCGCCGGCATAAACAGGGTGAGGACTGATGACGATTCACACGGTTGCGACGATAAACAGCACGCCAGCTCTCTCGGCAGAGGGAGGCGGGCGCGACATCGTTGTGGCCAGCAACGGCAGGCTCTGGGTGGCTTATTCCAGGAAACCGGCCGGGCTGAGCTACCTGCAAATCCACGTGGCCTACAGTGATGATAGCGGCCAGACGTGGACGGAAGAGCGGGTTACTTTCGGCTATGACAACAAGCACCACTTCTTCCCGGCAATCGCCATAGATTCGTTTGATAACCTGCACCTGGTCTATACCTCGAGCGGCCGGGCGCCTTTTGCCACCAGGTGGGGTACCTTCTACCGGGAACGTACTATTGGCGGCTGGCAGGCCGAGGAGACGGTAGCCCTGCTTGACGTAGCGAACCCCGGCCAGGACTATCCCACGATAGCCATCGGTGTGGCTGATGTCCCGCACGTGGTCTGGGCCGGGCTTGGGTGGGGTGCTAACCCAACCATCAAGAATATCCAGTACCGGGCCAAGATCGGCGGTACGTGGGGCGCTGTCGAGCAGGTTACCGACAAGGCCAGCCCCCAGGACATCCCGTCGATAGCGATTGACTCGTTTGGCGCCGTCCACGTTTCCTGGACGGGGCGGGGATGGGGAATCAACACCGGGATCAACCAGGTCTGCTATGGGCACGGTCCCGCTGCCTGGATAACCGAAAATGTGACCGATCATCCCCACTCCCACTCCATGTCCCGTATCGCGCTGGACTCAGGGGATAATCCACACATTGCCTACTATGACAGTGGCGATGACGCCATCTTTTACAACAAGCGGACCGGGGTTATGTGGGGCACGCCAGAGCAGGTCTCCCACGTGGGCGCCGCACTGTATGGTGGATATTGCTCTATCGCCCTGGATACAAGTGACAACATTCATATCGTCTGGCCAGGCTACGGGCAGGGACTTGGCAACGATTTCCCGAACTACTGGTACCGGAAGAAGGCGGGAGCCTGGCTCGTCCCCATGTACATCACCAACCAGGACCTGAACGACCAGTGGTGCGCCTCGCTGCTCTGGGCCAGCTACCCGGAGATAGGCGGTGTCAAGACCAACGTCCTGCCGGATCTCCAGAAGCTGGTGTGGGAGGACATGTCGGCGGCGATCCTGTTCTCCGAGACGCCTGCCTATCCAACAGAACGGGAAAACATAAAGGTCGCCAATATCGCCAATAGGCTCATGGCGGACGGAGCCATATAAACGGAGGCAAACAATGAGATACGCGGTGATTTCTAAGGGACTGACCCTGGAGCAGCTAGAATCCGAAGCAAAAAAGGCCGGAGCCACGGACATCAAGAGGACCCGGCTTATCAGCCAGGTGTTCTGCGAACTCGATGAAGCGCAAGCGGCAAAGCTGGCGGCGGTACCAGGTCTGGCGGTCAAACCTCTGAAGGACTACAGGGCCGACCAGATGTTGACCGAGCCGCCGCCGGTAGAAACCATCTCCGATGTTTTCTACATGCTTCGCTCTTACTTCGTTCCCCCGCTCACCGGCACCGGGCTTACCGTAGCCGTACTGGACACGGGCGTGAGGAAGACTCACGAAAGCCTTAGAAATAAAGTAATTTACGAGGCGAATTTCACCGATTCGCCTTCGGCGGACGATGTCTTCGGGCACGGCACGCAGGTAGCCTTTGTCGTTGCCGGGGGTATGCACGCCCTCGGAGAGAAGGCCGGCGTATCGCCGGGCGCCTCCATCATCAACATCAAGGTGATCAATGACGAAGGACTGGGCAACGACCAGGATATCGTGCTGGGCATCGACCGGGTCTGCGAGCTGGCGGAGGCCGCCAGGAAGAAAGGACTCTGGCCGACCGATGAATCCTACCCCAATGTCATCAACCTTTCCCTGGGCGGCGAGGATGACGGCGACCCCGACAATCCGGTCAGGGCAGCCTGCCGCCAGGCCAGTATCGAATATGGACTCGACGTTGTCGCCGCGGCCGGCAACTCCGGCCCGAAGATGACAACCGTCATGCTCCCCGCCTGCGACCCTGAAGTAACGGCAGTCGGAGCAATTGAGAGCACCGGTGAGCTGGCCATTTGGGAGAAATCATCCCGCGGACCCACGGTGCAGGGTGAGACCAAGCCGGACTTTGTCATCTGGGGTACCAACCTGGAGATGGCCAGCAACAAAGCTGATAGTGAGTACGTCACCAAGTCAGGCACCAGCTTTGCCGCGCCCATGCTCTCCGGGCTAACCGGTCTGCTGTGGGAGAGCGGGCGCCGGGCTTACGGCGAGGCATGGCAGTTCCGCTGGAAGGAAGCCCGCCAGTTTGCGCCGTACTTCTCCACCAAGCCTCAGAGTGCGCCGGTGAACAAGGACAACAACTACGGCTTCGGACTGCCGGCGATGGGCACGATGCTCGGCCAGGTAGCCCAGGTAAATGCACCGTCCCAGGACATGTCGGGCACCATGAGCACCCTCATGATGATGACTACGTTCTTCGGGATGATAAAGGGGGTAGTGGCATGACTTCACTAAAGAATGTACCCGGGTTTATGGCTTTCGCCTTGTCGAAGGCTATTGCTCATCCCAGGACGCCAATTCGGTATTACTTTTGTCCGGACTGCCGGGTCAACATCCCGCTTGGACAGACCGAGTGCCCTTCATGTGGTCTGAAGGTTGGCAATAGCCCGGAACCCCGCCAGATATCGCCGATCCCCTGGTGGGGAGCGATGTTGGTAATGGTCGTCGGAGTAGCCACCTGGGTGGTCGGGAGTTGCTTTAACGTATCAGGTCTGGATGAGGCGGGGCGGGCACTGGTGTATATACCATTGGGGTCGCTTTTCGGAATGTCAATGCCAAGGTAAGAGGAAAGGGTAGATGGCACAGTACGCACAGATAGTCGAGATAGGAGCCCCGTCTCCGGCCGTGCCTGGGGAAAGGGTGGACATTACCGTCAGGATTAAGAACACCTATTCGGCGGCGATCGGCGTCATGGTGGGAGGTTCACTGGAGTACGGCGTGACGCCCTGGCCGGGCATCAGTTTCCCGGAAAACAACGCCAATGTCGATGGAGGGGCTATCCAGTCCTTCAGCGGTTATTTCATCATGCCGGACAGGGCAGTAACCATCCATACCTACAGCTACTGGTATGGCGCGGACGGCTACTGGTATCTCGATGACGAGAGAACTGCGTACGTAGCCGCAGCTACTCTGTCGCCGCAGGTGAGCGAGTTCAGAATAGCTGATTTCTACAAAGTCTGAGGAGGTTGACCATGACAATGAAAACACTGGAACTAGGACTCAAGGCGATTCGAGTGCTGCAGGATGGCTCGGACCCACCGGAGGAAGCCCTGCTTGTACCGGGATGGTACGTTGACCCGCAGACAGGGCAGCGCATCTATTATGACCCAGGTTCTGCCAAATTCTATACGCTGGCCGGCGGGGTCTATATCCCGCTCGGTTATATGAATCCGGCGCCAAAGCAAGTGGCGGTGGCTCCCGGCGACAGGCTCAAGGTAACAATATCCTTCAAGTACACCGGCCCGGCGGTCACCGGGGTAACGGGATACTACTGCCTGGGAGTCAACGGGCTTTTCGGGTTTGATGAGAAGCTGGTGCAAAGGACCACCTTTAACATTCCCCAGATGACCTCGCCGCCGTCGGTTCCCAACGTCAGTGATTCCTACACGTTCACCATTCCGACCGGCATCGGCACCAACTGGGACGACATATACGTCAAGATTTTCGGCGGCAGCCCCAGCATCGCCGGGGAAGCCACCACGCCCTACCTGTTCGGCTATGAGAATGCTCTGACCATCGCCGGCGTCCAGCCGAATATCACGGAGTTCAAAATCGCCGATTTCGCCAAGGTGTAGGAGGATGAAGTGACGCTCGATATTGTCTTCGCTCCGATGGCTCTTGAGCCGAAGACCTTCAACGTGGGGGAGAAGGTCCGGGTGACCGTCTCCTTCAAGTACGTTGTCGGGGTGAATACCACGGTAAAGCTGCTGGCCGGGCCGTACTCCACCAATATCTTCGGCAAGCACCTGGTGAGCTCGTGCGTGGGACAGGCAGACATACAGTTGCCTGCATCATCTGCGCCGGCAGACGGAACCGGAACGGTGGATTTCATCCTCATCGCCAAGTCCCTGGGCGGCATCGACAACGGGACCTACGGACTGAGGGTATGGATTGAGGATACCAATGCCGTGGCCGAGCAGGACAACGTCCTCATCGTCTCGGGAAACACCGGCGGCGGGGATATGTTCACGTCAATGATGCCCATGCTGATGATGGTCATGATGATGGGAATGATTATGCCGATGACCCAGCAGATGGGTGAGGGAGTTGAGGAATAGTGAAAGCCTACCTGGAGCCGGACGAGGTCGAGCGGCTGGAACAGGCCGCGGACTACCTGCGGGACAGGCTGCTTATCCGCCTGCTGTTCCATCTCGGCTGCCGTGTGTCTGAGGCTCTCGGTATCAAGGCAGGCGATATCGACTTCAAGCAGGGACTGGTAACCATCCAGCACCTGAAACAGCGCATCAAGCTGTCCTGTCCGGAGTGCAATGCCAAGCTGGGGAAAGCACACAAGTTTTGCCCGGTCTGCGGGCGGAAGGTGGAGAAGGCGGTTGCCGATGAAAAAGAGCACCGCAAGTTCCGGGTACTGCCGCTGGATGAGGCAACCATGAAGATGCTGAAGGAGTACCTGGGGCGGGGCGGAGCCAATGCTAAAAGCAAGCTGATATTTGACCTGAGCCGTCACCGTGCCTGGCAGATAGTCAAGGAATGCGCCGCGAAAGCCCGGCTCCCGCGCCTGGTCAACTCCGAAAGCGGCAAGGCGCACAACGTCAGTCCTCACCGGCTCCGGGACGCCTTTGCCGTCATGGCGGTGAAGCAAAACGACTCGGGGGACGGTATCAGGCTGCTGCAGGAGCATTTGGGACATCAGAGCATTACTACCACTATGCGGTATCGCAAGGTGTCGGGTGAGGAACAGAAGGAGTGGTACCGGAAGCTGT
>JAQTRN010000079.1 GCA_028711795.1 Dehalococcoidales bacterium
GCCCAAAACGGCATCACCCAAGAATTCGAGTCTCTCGTTGGATATCGCGGCCGCATCCGGATTTTCGTTCACATAGGAGCTATGGATTAGGGCGTGGTCCAGCAGCGAAGGGTCTTTGAAGAGAATCCCCAGGGCCTGCTGTAAAATAATCAAATCAGCCATGATGCTTCTTCCTCAGATAGAATATCCGGGTACCGGTTGGTACACATGGTTAGCATAAACGGTTATGCCAGTTATGTCAAACAATCCCGGGATTATTGTCACTCTGAGAGCGATATGGTATATTAATTTTGGCGCTGGGGATTAGTCTAGCGGTAGGACAGCGGACTCTGGATCCGTGAGGGGAGGTTCGAATCCTCCATCCCCAGCCAGTTTTTTACGCAGAAATTACATATATAACTCCGTGGGAGGTTACTAGCACAATGGATGTAAGAATTAAGGATCTCAGAGTGGAAATGGGGCTGGGTAATAAGGGCATGGAACTAGAAGTAAAAGACAACGATGGGAATCATCGCGGAGACCTCTGTATCGGGAGAGGTACCATTGAATGGTGTAGAGGTAAGACGCGCAGGGGTGGGGGAAAACAAGTGAGTTGGGATGACCTCATTAAATGGTTCGAGTCTTAGTAATAGTGGACATGAGACATTTGCTTGCTCGAAAGCGAGGTTTGCTGTTCTGCTTAGATAAGAGATGAAATACACAATCATCATTGAAAAAGGGCGTGAATCGGGCTACGTAACTTACGCCCCAGCTCTGAAAGGATGCGTTTCTCAGGGCAAAACCAAATCAGAAGCGCTGAGGAATATTAAAGAGGCTATCGAAGCTTATATTGAAGCTCTCCTTGAAGATGGCCTTCCTGTGCCGACGGAGGTAGGCAAAGACACTGTAGAGCTTGAGGTTGCTGCCAAGTGACCAAGCTGCCTCGAGGATTGTCAGGCAAAGAGGTGGTTAAGACCCTGCAAAGAGCAGGCTTCTACCTAAAAAGACAAAAGGGAAGCCACTTTGTATTGCGCAGAGACAATCCTTTCGCTCAGGTAGTAGTGCCTGACCACAAAAGCGTTGATACCGGAACTTTATCTAACATACTAGATGGCGCTGACTTATCCATTGAGGATTTTATCGAACTTTTGAAGTAGTGCCTGTAATCTTGGCACTAAGTCAGGGCGTAAGAAGTTCAATAGGTGTCCCTGAGTGCCCAAGCTTACCAGCAGTCAATCAGGTCCAGGTCGTTGCCTACTCAGCCCCCTATCGACTTCCCTTAGAATCTGTTTCATACTACGTTATGAATGTGTTAATACCCAGGTGATAATATGCCGAAAATAGCCAAGATTGCCATCAGTTTACCGGAGGATGTCCTCCAGATTGTCGAACAGGAAAGAAAATCTATCGGTGAGAGCCGAAGCCAGTTTTTCCGTCGGGCTGTGGAGTGCCTGTTGCGAATCCGCCGGGAGAGAGAAGCCAGCGCGCAATATATACAAGCCTACCAGAAGGCATCGGAAACAAAAGAAGAGGTAGCGGCAGCCCGCAAGGCAGCTAGCGCTATTCTGGCCGAGGAGCCGTGGTAATGCAAAGAGGCGATGTTTGGTGGGCTGAATTGGACCCACCGGCGGGTCAGCGACCGGTGGTGCTACTTTCCCGTAATGACGCCTATGCCGTCCGCTCGCTGGTCATAGTGGCTCTGGTAACCACCCGCATTCGTCATATTCAATCGGAAGTCCTTCTGAGTGCCGATGATGGCATACCTCAAGAATGCGTTGCCAACCTGGATACAATCCCCACTATTCCTAAGGATTGCTTGAAGTATCGTATGATCACGCTCAGCCCCGAGAAACTCAAACAAATAGAGGCGGCAATCCATTTCGCCATGGGGATGGAGTGAGTCACCATCATAATCACAGTTCACTGCTACTGCCTAACTGAGGGCAAGGCGTGATTCACACCGACACTAGAGTATCTCTCCTATCCCTGGTTGAGGGATCATCGTTTTTCTGACTCTCTACCCTATCAGCGCCGCATTGTCATCCCGGGATTGTTATGCTATAGTCTTCCATCTGGCGGGAGAAAACGGAACGAAAGCCCTAGTTAAGATAGCATCTTTCCACTATAATAGATTATAGATACTGATAAGCCCTGCTCAAGCTGGCCGGCAAGCCCAGCTAAGGAGTGAACGAATATGCCGGAAAAAATACTGGTGACACTGGACGGGTCTGATGCCGCCGAAATGGCGCTTCCTTACGCGGAAGAGATCGCCAGCCGGATGAGTGCCGATATTTACCTGGTAACCGTCTCTGAGCCCGGCCCCACCAATACCGACCATCTTTATCACTATTACCTGGAGCGGATTACCCGGCAAGCACAGGACCAGTTCAAGAAGCGGGGCGCCAAAGATAAAATCACCACCTCCACCCAGGTCCTGCTCGGGAAGCCAGCCAACGAAATACTCCGCTTCGCCGATGAAAAACAGGTGAGCCTGATCGTTATGGCCAGCCGGGGATCGTCCGGGGAGGGCCCATGGCTTCTGGGGGATATCGCCGCCAAGGTCCTGCGGGCCTCCGAGAAGCCGGTACTGCTTGTCCGTCGCCGGGTTAGCGAAACCGCCCGGCAACAGCCGATAGTTAAGAAAATCCTGGCGCCTCTGGATGGCTCCAAAACGGGCGAGGCAGCGCTGTCCTGTGCCGAGAGACTGGCACAGGCAGTTGGAGCCGAGGTTGTCCTGTTCCAGGTGGTGGAGCCGTTTATCGCCATCGGCGGCGGGGAAGGCCTTGACTACAGCGTTTCCCAGATGTACCCCGAGGTGGATGAGCGGCGCCGAGCCTCGACCCTAGCCTACCTCGATGGCATCGGCAAGCAACTCCAGGCAAAGGGGATAAAGACTGCGAGCGCGGTTGTTTCGGGCTCTGAGCCCACCGCCAACCAGATCATCGGCTACGCCGAAGCTAACAATATCGACCTGATAGCCATGTCCACCCACGGGCGGTCGGGCATTGGCCGGTGGGTCTTCGGCAGCGTGACTGATAAACTGCTGCACGCCGGCGATATCCCGATTCTGGTGGTCAGAGCAAAAACGTGATAGAATAGCCAGCCGCCAATCAGTGCAACGTGGCGCATTCGTCTAGCGGCCTAGGACGCGTCCCTCTCAAGGACGAGATCACCGGTTCGAATCCGGTATGCGCTACCAAGTAAGTAATCTTATTAGCCTAGAATTATCAGCGCACACTTGCATTCTCCGCCCTCTTTATAGAATAATACTCCGTATTCTCGATTAGCGGAGGTAATTAAGAATGATCAACATCGCCATCATCGGCTATGGTAATATCGGGCACGGCGTCGCGGCCGCCCTGAAAAGGAACAGTGATATGAGGCTGGCCGCCATCCTGTCCCGCCGGCCGGAACAGGTAAAGAAAGAGGTCAAAGACACGCCGGTGCTGAATAGCGAGCGGTTTACCCTGCCGCCGGATATCTCTATCGATGTCGCTATCCTCGGCGGCGGCTCCAAGGAAGACCTGCCGGTCCAGGGTCCGCTCTTCGCCCGCCGCTTTTGTACCGTCGATAGCTTTGACACTCATGCCGATATCCCCGCCTATTTCCAGCGGATGGACGCGGCCACGAAGGAATGCGGCAACGTTGCCATTATCTCCGCCGGCTGGGACCCGGGGATATTCTCACTGGAAAGAGTACTGGGCGATGCCTTCCTCCCTGGAAGCCAGCGTTTCACCTTCTGGGGGCCGGGAGTGAGCCAGGGACATTCGGACGCCGCGCGCAAAGTGAGCGGAGTGCTCGACGCCCGCCAGTACACCATCCCCATCGAGAGCGCCATCCAGCAGGTCAGAAGCGGCCAAACGCCGAGTTTGTCCAAAAGAGAGATGCACAAGCGGGTGGTCTATGTCGTGGCGCAGGCCGGAGCGGACCGGGAGAAAATTCGGCAAGAGATCAGCCGGATGCCGAACTACTATGACGAATATGATACGGAAGTGATTTTCATCAGCGCGGAACAGATGGCCAGGGAACACGCCACCTATCCTCACGGTGGTTTTGTACTGACATCGGGTACCACCGGTACCGGAAATAAACAGCTCACCGAGTACCGGTGCCAGCTAGCGAGCAACCCTGAATTCACGGCCAGTGTACTGGTAACCTGCGCCCGGGCGGCTTTTCGATTGAAGGCCGAAGGCCGGCGCGGAGCGTTCACCATGCTGGACATTCCGCCGGCATTACTGAGCCCACAATCGAATGATGTATTAAGACGCAACTTCATGTAAAATAGAGACATAGATAACTATTGGCCGGAACCAAAACCAGTACAGAAGCTTGACTTTTATTTCGTCCGTTCCTATAATAACTTGTTTAGCCATGTTTATATGGCTTAAACGGATAAAACCGTTGCCCGAGTAGCGCAATGGTAGCGCAACCGACTTGTAATCGGTAGGTTAGTGGGTTCGACTCCCCTCTCGGGCTGAGATATTTGCGTTGGTGCGGAGGGGTGCCGGAGTGGTTAATCGGAGCAGTCTGTAAAATTGCCGCCCGAAAGGGCTACGCAGGTTCAAATCCTGCCCCCTCCACCATAGTCCGGGGGGACCGAAGCCAAAAACAGACTAATAGCGATTATTGTACGAGGGGATCAGGCGCCCACATAGCTCAGTTGGAAGAGCACATTCTTGGTAAGAATGGGGTCACCAGTTCGAATCTGGTTGTGGGCTTATAATAAACGGAGGTTGGAATGGCTAAGCAGAAATTCGAGAGAACCAAACCACATGTGAACGTGGGGACTATTGGTCACGTTGACCACGGTAAGACAACACTGACATCAGCGATAACGATGGTGGCGTCCAAAGCCGGCATGGCTGGCTTCCGCTCCTACGATACGATCGATAACGCCCCGGAAGAGAAGGCGCGTGGCATGACCATCGCCATCGCGCACGTAGAATACGAAACTGCCAAACGTCATTATGCGCATATCGACTGCCCGGGCCACGCCGACTACATCAAAAACATGATCACCGGCGCCGCCCAGATGGATGGCGCCATACTGGTAGTCAGCGCTCCCGACGGGCCGATGCCGCAGACCCGGGAGCATCTGCTGTTAGCCCGGCAGGTGGAAGTCCCTTCGATGGTGGTTTGTCTCAACAAAATAGATGCCATGGAAGACGAAGAGCTGCTCGAGCTGGTCGAGATGGAAATGCGGGAGCTGCTCACCAAATACGGTTTCCCCGGCGGGGAAATACCCATCGTGCGCGCCAGCGCCCTGAAGGCACTGGAGTGCGGCTGCGGCAAGAGAGACTGCCAGTGGTGTGGCAAAATATGGAACCTGCTGGACGCTGTTGACAGCTATATACCGCTTCCGGCACGGCCCAAAGACCAGCCCTTCCTGATGTCGGTCGAGGACGTCTTCAGCATCAAGGGGCGGGGTACGGTACCCACCGGCCGGGTGGAACGGGGAACGATTAAGGCCGGCGACGAAATTGAAA
>JAQTRN010000080.1 GCA_028711795.1 Dehalococcoidales bacterium
TGTCGGGTCCTGTTTGGGTATGTCGATTGCGGCTCCGGCCGGAGTGGCCGCTATCGGTGAGGAACCGGGGCAGTTCCGTAATGTTATCGTGCTGGCGGCGATGCCATTTACTCAGACCTTCTATGGACTCGTCACGGCGATTATCATTCTGACGTCGGCAGTCCCCAAGATACCGGCGGAGGGTGGTACCGGCCTGGCCGTACTGGCTATCGGGTTCGTTACTGGCTGCGCTGAATTCTTCTCCGCCTGGTACCAGGGGGTGGTCTGTGCCGGGGGTATATCTCTTCTGCCCAAGACCAAGGGCCGAATATTCACCAGCACCTTCTTACTGGCTCTATACGAGGAATTGCCGGGTACCCTGGGGATAGTCTGGGCGATAATAATGCTTTCGTTGTTGGGACTCATGTAGAGGTATCCTGATGCAGAGTATAGAACAAATAGGTCAGGCCATCCTGGATAAGGTGAGGGTGGAGGCCGAAGGTATCATCAAAGATGCCCAGGCCAAAGCCGGTGAGGTTGTACGGGAAGCCACTAAACAGCGGGAAGCTCGCCGCCTGGTGGAGAGGGACCGCCTCATGAAAAAAGCTGGGGAAGAGGCCAACCGGATTCTGGCTCAAGCTTCGGTAAAGTCCCGCCAGGAATTGCTGGCGGCGAAAACCAGGGTAATCAACGAGATAGTGGAGAAGGCGCGGCAAGCTCTGCTGGAAGTTGTAGACGATATAGACTTAATGCCAATAATCCAGGAGTCTATCAGCGCTCTCGGTACTGAAAAGGTGAGGATTTATGCCACCCCCCAGTATGTGGCTTCGCTATCTAAGAATCTGAAGAAGGACAAGGAGCTGGCTGGGAGGGTGGTCGAAGTCAAGCAACTGGCTACCGGGGGCGGCATTGTTGCTGAGGATATTGAGGGCAAGACCAGGATAGACAACACGTATGAGACCCGGCTGGAGATGCTGCTGCCAAAGCTGCTACCGGAAATCAGTCGGGAACTCTTCGGGGGTGGTGGCTAGTTTGTCTGCTTCTGACTACGCTTTTATGACTGCCTACCTGAAAGGCGAAGAGATTGGCCTGCTCACTACCGATCTGGTTAATCGGCTGTCCAGGACGGGTAGTGTTGCGGACGTGCTGGACGCCATCAGGAATACCGATATTGGTGTCTATCTGGGGGATGCTCCGCTGAAGACCTTTGATGACATTGACGAGTATTTGTGGCGGCACCTGGCTGATTGTTTGGAGCGGATCAAGTGGTTCAAGCGTGTGCCGGCTGGAATGCTCCGCCTGCTGGATGCCTACACAAGCAAATATGATGTCTTCAATATCAAAGTGGCGCTGCAAGGTATCCTGACCGGTAAAAGGCTCCGTGGTATACCGATAGGTGCGATTCAAAACCGCGGGCTACTGGGCGAGCTATTCGAGGCTAAAGATGTGGCGAGTATGGTCGAGCTGTTAGATTTCAAGTGCAAACTCGGCGAGTACGCGGCTATCCTTGCGGAACATGAGATAGATGGTAAGGTTAAGTTGGGTCTCTTAACCGGCGCCAGACTGGATAGCCAGTATTACCGTGAGCTAATGGAAGTAGCCCGAACGACGGCGGATGGTTCAATACTTACCAGAGCTCTGGCTATCCTGATAGATTTAACTAATCTGCAAATTGTAAGCCGGGCTGTCATTGGCGGCTTGGGAATTGATACCACTGAAGCCATCATTCCTGGGGGATATCTGATTTCGGAGAGAGGTGCCGGGGAGCTATCGGGAGTTAAATTAAGCGACCTGCCCGAAAAACTGGGTATTACACTATACCGTGACGTAGTGACCGAACTGGCTGGTAGTTATGGAAGTGGTAAGAGCCGGGCGGTTGTCGATGAAATAATTGATAAATACAAATTCATAATGACCCGGGAATTACTATCGCCGAGGATACTATCACCGCTGGTCCTGGTCTGGTACTTGCTCCTCAAGGAGACCGAGGTGCGTAACTTGAGGCTTATCTTGAAGGCGGCGTTTGACGGGATGTCCCTGGATAGGGTGCGGGACAGTTTGGTGTTGCCAGCATGATGCCAGTTAGGCTCTTGAGAATGGCGGTTATCGGGGACGAAGACCTGGTTAATGGCCTGAGGTTAGCCGGGGTCAATCGGTACCGGGTAATCAAAGACAGCCCCGATCTTGGCGGAGATGTCAGGCAGGCGTTTTCCGAACTGGTTAGCGAGCCTGAGATAGGAGTTATTGCGATTCAAGAAGAATATGCCGGCCACACTACCGAACTGCTGTTTCGCCTGAAAGAGAGAAAGGGCCTGGCGCCGTTAGTTATCGAGGTGCCGGCGAAGCGTGGTACCCAGCATGGTGATGTGGCCGGGTATTACCGGACGTATATCAGAAAGTTCATTGGCTTTGATATTGGAATCTAGTTAGTTTAGAGGGCGAAGATTATGGGCAGATTATGGCGTGTTTCCGGGCCTCTGGTTATCGCTGAGGATATGAAAGGGTCTCAAGTGTACGAGGTGGTTGAGATCGGGGAGGAGGGTTTGGTGGGAGAGATAATCGGGCTGGAGGAAGACCGGGCGGTAATCCAGGCGCATGAGGATACACAGGGGTTGATGGTGGGGGAGCGGGTCCGGGGAACAGGTACTATTCTGACGGCTGAACTGGGCCCGGGGATCGTGGGATCGATCTATGATGGATTGCAGAAATCCCTGACCGATTTGATGAAAACTGATTTATTTATCAAGCGTGGCGCTAAGGCGTTCGCTCTGCCCCGTGACCGGAAATGGCGCTTCTCACCCAAAGTCAACGTGGGTGATACGGTTAATGAAGGTGACATTATCGGGACTGTCCCCGAAACAAATTTAATTGAACACCGTATCATGGTACCCATAGGGACGAAGGGCGTAGTCAAACAGGTGCGCCGGGGCGATTTCACTGTTGAGGAGCCGGTGGTGCTGGTGGAGCAGGCCGGACAAATAAAAGAGCTTACCATGATGCAGAAGTGGCCGGTACGGAAACCCCGTCCCTACCGGCAGCGGTTTGCGTCTTCGAGGCTCCTGGTTACCGGGATGAGAATTATCGACTATATGTTTCCCCTGGCTCTCGGAGGCAAGGCCGCTCTGCCCGGTGGTTTCGGTACCGGAAAGACAGTTGCTTTGCAGCAGTTGGCGAGATGGGCGCAGACGCAACTGAATATCTATGTGGGCTGCGGGGAGCGTGGTAATGAAATGGCGGATGTG
The DNA here is from genome assembly GCA_028711795.1 of Dehalococcoidales bacterium. GTDB lineage: Bacteria > Chloroflexota > Dehalococcoidia > Dehalococcoidales > JAQTRN01 > JAQTRN01. The sequence continues at coordinate 3,222 of JAQTRN010000080.1, forward strand.
CTCTACAGCTTCCGCCAACTAAAAGACCCGGCTACTGGTAAGTTTCTACAGGAAAAAGAAGTCTTCATCGCTAACACCTCAAATATGCCGGTAGTGGCCCGTGAGGCCAGCATCTTCGTAGGCATTACCCTGGCTGAGTATTTCCGGGATATGGGATATGACATATTATTGGTTGCCGATTCCACTTCGAGATGGGCGGAAGCCATGAGAGAAATCGGTGGCCGGCTCGAAGAAATGCCCGGAGAAGAAGGCTTTCCGGCGTACCTGGGGTCACGGCTATCTTCATTCTATGAAAGGGCCGGGGTGGTAGAGTGTCTGGGAAGTCCCAGCCGGAGAGGCTCCATAACCGTAGCCGGCGCGGTCAGCCCGCCCGGGGCCGATTTTAGCGAGCCGGTTACTCAAAATACACTCAGAATTGTCGATGCCCTGTATTCGCTGGATGTGTCACTGGCTAACCGCAGGCACTTCCCGGCGATCAACTGGTTGACTAGCTATAGTCTGTATACGGACGCTGTTGAAGAGTGGTGGTCCAAAGTGGGCCCGGAATGGGCGGAGACCAGAGCTACCGCTCTTAAGCTGTTGCAACAAGAGGCGGAACTGGAGGAAATCGTCCGACTGGTTGGTCCCGAGGCCCTACCTGAGGGGGATAAATTGCTGCTACTAACGACCAGAATGATACGCGAAGATTTCCTGGTGCAGAATGCTTACAATGAGGTCGATACTTACTCACCGCCGGCCAGGGCCCACCTGATGCTCAAAACAATAATCAAGTTTTATGAGCTGGCGCAGAAAATGCTGGGTTCCGGGGCAAGTACGGCGGAAATACGTTCATCGCCGGTAATATACAAAATATCCCGGATGAAATATATCCCGGAGGACGTCTCGGAACAAAGAATTAAAGAGCTATGGTCGGAGATGGAAGCGAGTCTCACTACCCGTAAGGGGGAAGTATAGATGCCTGATTATTCACTTTTTGTCAGAGAAACACAGGCTATCAGCCGGGCTAAGGGTTCTTTACTGATAGCCGAGAGTATTCCGGGGGTGAAACTCGGAGAGATAGTGGATGTTTCACTGGCCAATGGCGAGGTCAAACGGGGCCAGGCGATCGATATCAGTGCCAAAGCCATCGTTCTCCAGGTTTTTGGCGGCGTCAGTGAGGTTGACCTCAGCAATAGTAAGCTAAGGTTCAAGGGTGAGACGCTGAAACTGCCGGTTTCCGGGGACATTCTGGGCCGGGTATTCAATGGAATCGGTGAGCCGGCGGATGGTGGGCCTGCGGTTATTCCCGAGGACTATCTGGATATCAACGGCCAGCCCATTAACCCGGCCATCCGCCAACCACCGTCTGAGTTCATTGAGACCGGTATTTCGGCGATAGATGGCCTTAATGCTCTGGTCAGGGGGCAAAAGCTCCCCATATTCAGTGCCTCCGGGTTACCACACAATCGAATTGCCGCTCAAGTTATCCGGCAGGCCAGGGTGAGGGGGAGGGATGAGCGGTTCGCCATCGTCTTCGCGGCTATTGGCGTTAGTTATGACGACGCCGCCTTTTTTATGAATAGCCTTGAGGAGACCGGTGCCCAGGAAAGAACGATTGCTTTCATCAATACTGCCTCGGATCCGGTGATCGAACGGATATCAACACCGAGGTTGGCCCTGACGGCGGCGGAGTATCTGGCCTGGGAAAAGGACATGCACGTTCTCGTTATTCTAGATAATATGACCAATTATTGCGAGGCATTGCGCGAGCTTTCGGCTATGCGTGAAGAGATACCGTCAAGAAGAGGCTATCCCGGGTACATGTACACTGACCTGGCGAATCTGTATGAAAGGGCTGGCCGGATTTCGGGTAAGGCAGGCTCGGTAACGGTCATGCCTATCCTGACTATGCCGGATGACGATATTACTCATCCTATACCCGATCTGACCGGTTATATCACGGAGGGCCAGATTGTGCTTTCACGTGACCTGGAAAGGAAAGGGATATACCCGCCGATAGGCGTGTTCTTATCTCTCTCCCGGATGATGAAGGAGGGTATCGGCTCAGGGAAGACCCGGGAAGACCATAACAACGTTTTCATGCAGCTATATGCTGCTTATGCTGAGGGAGTTGATCTCAGGGAGATATCAACCATTATTGGCGCTGAGGCGTTGAGCGAACGTGATAAAGTTTATCTGTTAGCTGCCGACAGGTTCGAGAGAGAGTTTATTTCTCAGGGTGAATATGAGAGGCGAGG
>JAQTRN010000081.1 GCA_028711795.1 Dehalococcoidales bacterium
TGCCTGTGGGTAGGTGTGTTATGCGCACGGCGGTGGCTACCTTATTCACATTCTGACCGCCGGCGCCGCCGCTGTGGTAGATATCTATCTTGAGGTCATCGGGATTGACGGCGATATCCACCTCTTCCGCTTTGGGCAACACAGCTACGGTGGCGGTCGAAGTATGAATTCGGCCCGAAGCCTCGGTGGTAGGTACCCGCTGGACGCGGTGGACGCCTCTTTCGTACTTCAGTCGGCTGAAGGCGCCTTTACCATCTATTTCGAAGGTGATCTCTTTGAAGCCACCTTTTTCGCTCTGGCTGGTATTGATAATATCTACCTTCCAGCCTTTGGACTGGGCATAGCGACTGTACATGCGAAAAAGGTCGGCAGCGAACAGGGCCGCTTCCTCCCCGCCGGTGCCGGCCCTGATTTCCACGATGATATCCCGCTGGTCCTTGGCGTCTTTGGGCACTAGTTCGAGCTTGATTTCCTGGAGTAGCTGGTCTAGCTGTATCTCGAGGTCTTTTACCTCCTGTTTGACCATGGCTGCCATCTCTTCGTCCAGTGTCTCGCTTAGCATCCCTCTGGTCTCTTCCAGAGTTTTGGCGGTGGCCTTATACTTCCGGTACCGGTCAACCAGTTTTTCGAGGCCGGCTCTCTCCTGGGCTAATACCTGTAACTGCTTCCGGTTGGCGGCCACCTCAGGACGGCCCATTTGTTCCCCCAGCTCCTCATAGTGCTGGTCTATCTGCTCTAATCTATCCCACATGGACAACTCCTCACCGTGAAATTATAGCAAAGCTGTCGCCTGGGCTCAAACACGTATCATCAGTCTCAGGTTCGATATGACAACGATGCCAGCTAGCAATAAGAGTCGAGAGGCCCGAGTCAGGAATGAGACTTTCGGTGGTATAGCTACTGGTTGTCGGCGTTCTTCACTACGGCTCCGGGACCGATTTTACTACCCGGTTTAAGTTGGTATCCACTATCGATTGTCACGTTATTGCCAATGACCGAGTTCTCCACGATACTATTTGATTTGAGGTGGCAGCCACTGGCCACAATCGAGCTTTTGATGTATACCTGCTTCTCCAGTCGGGTGTCTTGCCAGATTATCGAGTCCTCGATGGTGGTCTCTTCCAGAATGGTGCACCCGGGGCCAATAACTACCGGTCCGATCAGACTGACTCCGGCGCCGATAGCGCAGCTATCGCCGATGACCGCCGGTCCCGTAATCCGGGCTGTTGCGTGGATCTGGCTCCTCTCCCCGATGGTGACCCTCTGCGTCGAAGAAAAAGGGTACTGGTTACTTTTGCCACTGAGCAGGTCCCGGTTGAGCTGGTGGTATTTTTCGGGGGTGCCGATGTCTATCCAGTATGCTGGTGAAGGATAGGCATAAAGCGGCTCGCCCCGCTCCAGGAGTTTGGGGAACAGTTGCCGTTCGAAGCTGAAAACGGTCCCGGCAGGAATGTATTCCAGCACCTCTGGCTCGACGACATAGGTGCCAGCATTGACCATATTGGTTGTTATCTGGCTCTTTTCCGGTTTCTCTAAGAAACGGGTGATTTTGCTACGGCCGTCGGTTTCTATCAGGCCGTAGCTGGAGGGGTCTTCTACAGGCGTGCAGGCAATGGTCAGCCTGGCCCGGGTCTGCCGGTGAAAATCAATCATAGCGCTGATATCGAGGTCGGTGAAAGTATCGCCATTCAGTACCAGAAAGGTTTCATCCAAATAGCCGGCGGCGTTTTTCACGGCGCCGGCGGTACCCAACGGGACAGTTTCGACCACATAGGTAAGCTGACTGCCAAACCGGGCGCCATCAAGAAAATAGTCGGTGATGGTCTGGGCCAGGTGGCTCTGCGCCAGAACAACATCGGTTACCCGGTGCCGGCCCAGGTGGCGGATAACGTATTCGAGGAAGGGGATGTTGAGTACGGGTACCATGGCCTTGGGAGTGTTACTGGTAAGGGGAAGTAATCTGGTGGCCTGTCCTCCGGCCAGGATAACCACTTTCATATATGTTCCCTTTCCCTTTAGGCTATAATCACCTATGTTATCATGGCTGGTGCTAGCTGACAATGAGTGTGCTGTGGGCTGTTGCCGGTTGCGGCTGATGGTGCGCTCGGTGCATAATATGATGATTGTAAATGGAGCCGGAAAAGGAGAATTACAGGAATGCCACCGATAGTATCGATTGTTGGTAGATCAAGCTCAGGGAAGACAACGCTGGTAGAAGCGCTGGTCCGCGAGTTGAAGCGCCGCGGGTTCCGGGTGAGTACGATAAAACATACTCCTCAGGGGATGAACATTGACGAACCTGACACAGACAGTTGGCGTCACATTCAAGCCGGAAGCGAGGCCACGGCCATTAGTTCTACCGAAAGGTTAGTGCTGTTCAAGCCTATCCCGCTGGGCGCTACCCTGGATGAAATTGCCCGAATACTGGGCGAGGACTGCGATATTATCCTGGCCGAAGGCTTTAAGCAGAGTGATATGCCTAAGATTGAGGTACACCGTAAGGAGTCAGGCCCCCCTCTCAGCTCTGTCCGGAAGTTATTTGCCATCGCTACTGATGAGCCGCTGGACACCAAGGTCAGGCAGTTTTCCCTGAACGATACCAAAGGCCTGGTCGATCTTCTGGAGGAGGGATTCATTAAACCGCAACTGGAAAGGACAGCCATCTATGTCAACGGGGTACCGGTGCCGTTGACCAGTTTCCCCAGGAGCATAATAGAGAAAATCCTGATAGCAATGGTGTCGTCCCTCAAAGGAGTCGATGAGGTGCGGAGCCTGGATATCTTTCTGAGGAGAGTACCAGCTAAGAAATTCAGGTCCCGGGTATAGGCCAGAAGCCGGCCCTCTGGCTCTTATTGTTCCTGAAGTTGATTCTTCAGCCGGTGGGTGAAACTGGCCAGGTGCACCAGCGGATTAGTCCGGTGGCCCAGAATCTTACCCTGTGCCGCAGCCTGAAGAAAATCGTTTTTCCCCTTGAATGCCGGCATCTCGACATAGGCGTTGCCTATCTCGCCAATAGTGTGGGCGTCGCTACCGGCGACCTCCGGTAATCCAAGCTTCCTGGCCAGAGCGCGTGTCTTTATGGTCGGTCGCAGAAACGAACTCCGGGCATTAAATACTTCAATGATGTTGGCTTGCCTGGCTAATGATTCCAGACTTGCGGAGTCCAGTTTGAGCCCGCGGAAAGTGTCAAAGGGGTGGGGTAAGGATACCAGACCGTCTTGCTCCCTGATCCGTGATATAGCCTCCTCAATCGAGATATGGGTAGGAATGCTCTCTTTGAGAAACATACCCATTATCTCGCCATAAGGTGTCAGAATTTCCTCGGCAACAATCACGGTAAACGGGGCGATATCCTGTATCTTTAGTGCCCCTTCGGCGGTGCCATGATCGGCGATGGCGATACAGTTGATGCCGAGTTCCAGACAGCGGTCGACTATTTTCCGCAGCGGACTGTCACAGTCTACCGAGTATTCGGTGTGAATATGAAAATCGGCTTTAAATACTTCAGTCAATCTTATTTAACCTTTCCGGGGTAACTGATATTTGTCTCAGTCAGCGGGGACGGTTCTTCCGGCTCCGGGAGAGCACGTTAATTTTTCCATTTTCCATGACTACTGTGTCTTCGATACGGACGCCGCCCCAGCCGCTCAGGTAAATGCCGGGTTCGATAGAGAATACCATACCGTTGAGTAGAACGTCGGGTGAATGGGGCCCCAGGCGTGGCGACTCGTGGGTTACCAGGCCAATTCCGTGGCCCAGGGCATGGCCGAAGGCCGGGCCATAACCGGCTTCCTCGATAATATTTCTGGCTACTTTGTCGGCCTGGTCACCGGTAAAGGAGTCCTGGATGGCGGCGATGGCCGCTAGTTGTGCCTTGAGCACCGTGTCGTAGACTTTATGTAATACCTCGTCAGGGGAGCCGAGGTAGATAGTCCGACTCAAGTCACTGCCGTAGCCATTTACGCGGGCGCCGATGTCAATGACCACCGGCTCGCCGGGAGCGATAACCCGCTCCGACGGTCTGGCGTGGGGTAGTGCCGCATTCGGGCCGGCGGCGACAATGATATCGAAGGGGAGTGCCTGACTCCCGTTCTCACGCATGAATTTCTCTATCTCCCAGGCGACATCTTTTTCGGTCATACCGGGACGTATTCGGTCGGCAACATATTCGAAGGCGCGGTCGCTGATGGCCACCGCCTGCGAAATAAGCGCTATCTCCTGAGGCTCTTTGATGGCGCGGAGCGGCTCGACCAACCTTTCTGTCGCAATTAGTTTTACGCTGGACTGGCCCTTTGCCAGCGCGTCAGTCAGTTGCTGGTACAGAGAAAAGGTGATGTTCCCGGCTTCAAATCCCAGCGTCCTTATATTGTAATTAGCGATGAGTTTGGGGAACCAGTCGGCGACGCTGCCGGTTATCTGGAAGATTTCACAGTCGGGCGCCTGTCTTTTCCCCTGTTCGATATAGCGGAAATCGGTAACCAGGGCGGTATCCTGTGGTGTTATCAGGAGAAAACCGTCTGACCCATCAAAGTTAGAGAGATAGTACCGGTTCTCTGGTTGCGAGATGAAGACGGCATCCAGCTCTCTTGTAGTCAGTTTCTGACGTAGTTTCTGTAGTCGATTGCCGATATTCAAAATCTTCCCCCATATCTAGGTTTGCGGTTGATCAGTCCCTTCGCGGGCTAACGGGTGTGCCGAGAGGTACACTTTCCTGGCCTGGCTCTGGCTGATATGAGTGTAAATCTGGGTGGTGGATAGACTGGCATGTCCCAGTAGTTCCTGGACTGCTCTCAAATCAGCGCCACCATCGAGGAGATGGGTGGCAAAAGTGTGGCGCAGCATGTGGGGGTAAACCCTTCTCCTGGCACCGACGGCAGTAGCGTACTTCTCCAGGATTCTCTGAACTCTTCGCTCGACGAGACGGTCCCCGTACCGGTTGAGGAACAGGGCATCGGTCTTTTTCTTACCGAGCAGTGCGGGTCGACCTCGCTTCAGGTAAGTGATTATCGCCCTGGCGGCCGGTTGGCCCATCAGGACCATGCGTTCTTTAGACCCTTTACCCCAGACGCGAATCTCATTGGTTTCGAGATTGACCTGTGCCAGATCGAGGTTTACCAGTTCACTCACCCTGAGGCCGGAGGCGTAGAGTACCTCCAGTAGAGCACGATCGCGTAACCCCCGGGGGTTAGACACATCGGGAGCTTCCAGAAGTCGCTCGACCTCACTCAGAGTAAGGAAGGAGGGGAGCCGCTTGTCCAACTTCGGAGAAGATGTACTGACTAGCGGGTTGACGGGTACCATCCCCTCACGCAAGAGGTAGCCGTAGAAGGAGCGTATCGCTGAGAGCTTACGGGCAATACTCGCCTTGACAAAGCCTCTGTCCAGGAGCTGGGAGAGGTAATTGCGCAGGCTGTGTTTATCCACTTCCTTGAGTGAGCTGATTTGCTGGCTCTTCA
>JAQTRN010000082.1 GCA_028711795.1 Dehalococcoidales bacterium
ACAACCCAGATCGCCAGCTATGCAAGAGAGACTGCCAGTGGTGTGGCAAAATATGGAACCTGCTGGACGCTGTTGACAGCTATATACCGCTGCCGGCACGGCCCAAAGACCAGCCCTTCCTGATGTCGGTCGAGGACGTCTTCAGCATCAAGGGGCGGGGCACAGTACCCACCGGCCGGGTGGAACGGGGAACGATTAAGGCCGGCGATGAAATTGAAATCGTTGGCTTGCATCATGAAAGCAAGAAGACAATCGCTACCAGCCTGGAAATGTTCCACAAAATCCTGGACTACGCTGAGCCGGGTGATGCGGTTGGCATCCTGCTACGGGGTGTTGAGCGCACTGATATCGAGCGGGGGCAGGTGCTGGCGGCTCCGGGTTCGATCAAGCCGCACACCTACGCCGAAGCTCAGGTCTACGTACTCAGCAAAGAGGAAGGTGGTCGGCACACTCCCTTCTTTAACGGATACAAACCCCAGTTCTATATCAGGACCACTGACGTCACCGGAAGCGCTGAACTGCCGGAAGGCGTCGAGATGGTCATGCCGGGTGATAACGTTAAGATGAAAATCAGGCTGATATACCCGGTCGCCCTGGAAAAGGGGCTGCGCTTCGCTATTCGAGAGGGAGGCAAGACGGTAGGGGCCGGGACCTTTACCAACATTCTTGAGTAGATATGGCCAAGAAAACAGAAAATAGAGGCATTATTCACCTTGCCTGTACCGAATGCAAGGAGATAACGTACACGACGACCAAGAGTCGGCGCAATGACCCTCAGCGGTTAGAGCTGCAGAAGTTTTGTCCTCGCTGCCGCACCTATCGGCTTCACCGGGAAACAAAGTAGACGGCGCGAGGTGAAGGTGGTAAGAATCTCCAGTGACACCGGCGACAGCTAAACAGAGTAAACCAAGGTTTGGATTCATCAGGGACACCATCGCCGAGCTAAAGAAAGTGATCTGGCTCAGCCGACGGGAGGTAGCCTATCTGACCGCGCTGGTGCTGATAGTGGCCCTGATCATGGGAATCATTCTGGGCGCCGTTGATTACGGGTTCAGTAACTTGATTAACAAGTTGTTTATCGCTAAATAGAAGTCACGGGAGAGACAAGAGGTCAACCGGTGGGGGAAAACGGAAAACAGTGGTTTGTAGTCCATACCTATTCGGGGTATGAGGAACGGGTCAAGAAGAACCTGGAACAGCGCATCAAATTCATGGACTCGCCTGATATCTACGAGATAGTGATACCGACTGAGGAGGAGACCGAAGTCAAGAACGGCCAGAGGCGGACGATAACCAAGAAGATACTACCCGGTTATGTCCTGGTCCAGATGGCAATGAATGACCAAACCTGGAACACCGTGCGTAACACGCCGGGGGTTACCGGCTTTGTCGGCAACGAGAACAAACCGGCGTCGTTACCCGAGGAAGAAGTCAGCCGTATTCTGAAACAGATGACTTCAGAAGCGCCAAAGGTCAAAGTCGGTCTGCGGCCGGGCCAGAGTATCAGAGTCATCGATGGGCCTTTTATTGACTTTATGGGAGTGGTCGACGAAGTTAACGAAGAGAAAGGTAAAGTACGCGCCTTCCTATCCCTGTTTGGACGGGAGACACCGGTTGAACTCGACTTCCTACAGGTAGAAAAGATATAGTAATGCTGGTTAGAGAAACAAATGGCAAAAAAAATTAAAGCAATCATAAAACTGCAGATCACGGCCGGGAAAGCGAACCCGGCGCCACCGGTGGGTCCGGCACTAGGCCAACACGGCATCAATATTATGGCCTTCTGCAAGGACTATAACGAACGCACCGCCGACCAGGCGGGCTCCATTGTACCAGTGGAAATAACCGTCTTTGACGACAGGTCATTTACTTTCGTCACCAAGACACCCCCGACCACTGACCTGCTGAAAAAGGCACTGGGTATAGAAAAAGGGGCCACCACCACCGGGCATGACAAGGTTGGAACGTTGTCCCGGGCGAAGCTTCGTGAAATAGCCCAGCTTAAGGCGAAAGACCTGAACGCTAACGCTATTGAAGCCGCCGAAAGGACAGTGGCCGGCACCGCCCGCAGTATGGGAATCGAGATAGAATAATGGCAGAACACGGAAAAAAGTATCAGCAAGCACTGGAACTGATTGACAAAACCAAGGAATACGCTCCTGAGGAGGCCATCGACCTCGCCAAGAAGACGGCGCGTACTAAGTTTGACGAGACTGTTGAGTTACACCTGAGAATGGGCATTGACCCCAAGAACGCTAACCAGCAACTGCGCGGCGTCGCCCTGCTGCCGTATGGCCTGGGCAAAGAGGTCCGCGTCCTGGTTTTCGCTCAGGGTGAAGCCGCCAAGATCGCTGAAACCGCCGGCGCCAATATGGTTGGCGCCGATGAACTGGTTAAGAAAATCGAAGGTGGCTGGGTGGAATTTGATATGGCTATAGCCACGCCGGACATGATGGGTAAAGTAGGCAGGCTGGGCAAGGTCCTGGGGAGGCGGGGGCTAATGCCTAACCCCAAATCAGGGACCGTGGTTGCAGCCGCTGACCTGCCCCGGATGATCGGCGATGCCCGTAAAGGCCGGGTTGAATTCAAACTGGACCGGACCGGCATCATCCATGTACCACTGGGAAAAGTCAGCTTCGATAAAGATAAACTCCTGGGCAATTTGACAGCACTCGTCGAGGCAGTAGTAAAAGCCAGACCCAGTGGCGCTAAAGGCCAGTACATCAAGACAGCTACCCTGACTACCACCATGGGCCCGGGAATTAAGCTTGATCTGAGACCGACCCTGGCATTGAGTGCCAGCTAGAGTTACCGGTAACGTTTACAATTTAGTTTGATAGCTTCCAGAGACGTGGGCGCCAATGAAGGCTTAATTTGTTTGCCTGCCGAGGAAATTAAATGGGTTGAGGCTATCCTTACCCTTTAAGTCCTTGTGCCAGGCACAAGGACTTATTTTTTCGCCGCGCCCGACAAAAAGTGAAGAGGTTTAAGATTATGGCACGAGAAAAGAAGGCACAGACTATTGAGGAGCTCCAGAAAGTCCTCTACGGGAGCAGTATCGGCGTCATGACCAACTACCGGGGACTAACCACGGCTGAGTTGACGACCCTGCGCCGTAAACTACGAAAATCCAATATCGAGTTCCGGGTGGTCAAGAATACCCTGGCCCGTCTGGCTGCGGAAAAGATAGGTTGGAATGATATTGCCCGGATCCTTGAAGGCCCAACCGCCATTGCCTTTAGCCAGGACGATATCACTCAGCCCGCCAGGATTCTCACGGAGCATATTATTACGACTAAGTCGACCCTGACCATCAAGGGAGCCTTCCTGAGGAACCGGATATTAACTGGCAAAGAGGTAGCCAGTCTGGCTACTCTCCCGCCGAAGGATGTGCTGGTAGCTCAAGTCATCGGCGGTATGCAGGGTCCCATAGCCACCCTGATCACCTATCTGAATACCCCGTTGCTGGGGATGATGATAACACTACAGGAAAGAATCAAACAACTGGAGGTAAAGTAGAATGCCGGAAAAAGAAGAGACGGAACAAACAGCGACCAGTGAGGCTGTTGAAACCGAAAGCAAACCCAAGAAGACAGTAAGAAAAACCAAGACAACGGAAACGGAGGTTGGGGAACAGACAATCATGGCTGAAACAGGGAGCAAAGGGCAGACAATGGCCGTAGCCGACATAGTGGCGGCTATCAAGAATATGACCGTTCTTGATCTTTCTGAGTTGGTAAAGACCCTGCAGACGGAGTTCGGCGTTAGTGCCGCCATGCCAATGATGGCCGCCGGCGTCCCAGCGGGCGCCCCGGGCGCAGCAGTGGCCGCGCCGCCCGCTGAAGAACAAAGCGAGTTTAGCGTCATCCTGACGAGCTTCGGAGCCAACAAGATCAACGTGATCAAGGCAGTGCGCGAACTGACCAACCTGGGACTCAAAGAGTCGAAGGACCTGGTCGAGAAAGCGCCAGCGCCGGTGAAAGAAGCCGTCAGTAAAGAGGAAGCTACCACCGCCAAGCAAAAACTGGAGGCCGCCGGAGCTACTGTCGAGGTCAAGTAGTTCCAGCTTTCACACCCCAACTTCCCAGCGTCAGAGCGGTCTGCGTTGCAGACCGCTTCCCTTTTAGATGTTGCAAAAGGGGGCGGTTAAGGGTATATTTATGACTCAATAGACGCCGACACTGGGAGGTGAATATGCCACAGGTGGAGTGGTTTATTGTGATGGGGATAGGCGGTTTCTTCCTGGTCCTGGGTATAGCCTTGCTCACCAGTGGTAAACGGGCGGCCCGCAACTACTATGATTCCCTATCGAGCCTGAGTGACGCCAGAAAGTTTCTGGAACGAGCGCCACGACCCCGCTTTGAGTCACTGAAAATAGGCGGACGGATATCCATCGCCGTCGGCCTGGTAGTGCTGCTGGTCGGGGCGGGCTTCTGGATCTGGGGTTAGACCACAAAAATAAAAAGGGGAGGTCACATGGAACAAAAACTAAAGGGGAAGGTAGCCTTAGTTACCGGGGCGGGGCGCGGCATCGGCCGAGCCTACGCACTGCGTCTGGCAAACCTGGGAGCCGACGTCGCCATCAATGACATCGACCTGCATTCCTGGAAGCAGTTCGATGAAAAACTGACCGCTGATACCGTTGTCGATGAGGTGAAGAACCTCGGCCGGCGCTCCATTGGTATCGAATGCAACGTGGCCGACAAGAAAGAGGTCGATGCCATGTTCCAGAAGATTCTTAAGGAACTGGGCCACATTGATATCCTGATTAATAACGCCGGTGGCCTCCAGGTCCGCCCGGAGACGAGCTATGCGTCAACAGTACCCGAGGATGACCTGAGGCGGGAGATGGACCGGAACCTGATGAGCTGTATTTTCTGCTGTCAGGCCGCCAGCATACCCATGAAGGCGCAAAAGAGCGGCCGCATCGTCAACATCTCATCTCAGGCGGGGCTCAAGGGCGCTCCCGACGGGTTCTACTCCTCCTACGGCGTTGCTAAAGCCGGCATCATCGCCTACACCCGGTACCTGGCCGGGGAACTGGCCCACTTCGGTATTAATGTCAACTGTATCGCCCCGGCATTCATCGGCACGGCGCGGCTGATGCAGCGTAGTTTTTCCGCCGAACCAGGGCGCTATGAAGCGCTCCTGAAGACTATCCCGCTGGGTAGAGTGGGCACCCCGGAAGATTGCGCCAAAGTGATCGAATTCCTGGTCACCGACCTGTCCGACTACATCGTCGGCCAGTGTATCAGTGTCTGCGGCGGCGTTATCCTCTTCTAAACAGGGAAACAAAGTCCAGTATTGACTTATAGAGGACAGGGGGGTGAGAGACTAGTCTCTCACCCCCCCCTTTTTGTCAGATTACACCAGTCGCCGCGGCCGGTACTGGATGGCCTCGGCCACATGGTGGGCCTTAATAGTCTCAACACCTTCCAGGTCAGCGA
>JAQTRN010000083.1 GCA_028711795.1 Dehalococcoidales bacterium
TAGACGGCTGCCGGATTTCAGCCGGAGTCGGTACCCTGACGCTTACCGGAGGGGCCACCGGCCTAGTGTTAACGGTAGTCGTCTTACTCTGAACGGTCGGCGCCGGAGCGCTTTGGACGGGACTCTTTTTGTCCCGCAGAGCCCGCTTTCTACGCTTCTGTTGTGATTTTCCAGGCATCTGAAACCTCTACTGTAAGAATTTTACAAGATATCGCCGTCGCTATTTGGCTCTGGGATGCGCCTTCTCATAGGCACGCCGGACATGTTCTGTAGTGAGGTGAGTGTAGACCTGGGTAGTGGAGATATTAGCGTGGCCCAGCAACTCCTGGACCGACCTCAGGTCAGCGCCACCACTGAGCATATGAGTGGCGAAGCTATGGCGCAACGTGTGCGGGGTCACCTCTTTATTCAATCCAGCCGACTTAGCGTAACTTTTCAGTATCTGCCACAGGCCCTGCCGGGTCAGTCTATCACCCCGGCGGTTGAGGAATAAGGCTGTCTCAGCTTCGCTGCGTTGCAGATGTGGGCGATCCTCCTTGACATATTCCCCCACCGCCAACGCCGCTCGATCATGAATTGGGACAAACCGCTCCTTATGCCCCTTACCGAAACACCGCACCTCCCGGCGCTCCAGATTGACATCACCGACATCCAGGGATGCCAATTCGCTCACCCGCATACCACTGGCATATAGTAATTCCAGTATGGCACGGTCCCGCTTGGCTTCCGGCGTCGATAGTTTAGTCGGTTGTTCTAGGAGAAGGCGGATCTCACTGATAGAAATCGGCCGGGGCAGCGGCTTCCCGACCTTGGGTGAACCCAGATTCGCAGTCGGATTGTCTCTGATGCTACCCTCGTTGATCATGAAGCCAAAGAAGGACCTGGCAGCCGCTACCTTGCGAGCTTCAGTGGTCGCCAGGTAGTTCCGCTCCTTGAGATTAAGCACATAGCTGAGCATTCCCTGCCGGCCAAAATTAGCCCATAGTGGCGCCAATCCCTGTTTATTGATCTCGGCTTCGGCAAAGTCGGCCATCTGATACAGGTCATTGCGGTAGGCGGATATAGTGTTGCCGGAAAACCCCTTCTCTACCCGGAGATAACTCAGAAACTTTTCAATATCCTCTTTAAGCATATTCATACACACCGATTACTTGATTGGTATTTTAACATAACCAGCGAGAAAGTTCAGCTAGCAAAGAGCTACCCAACTATACCTGAGAAAGATGATATCGTACTTTTGCTGTTGACAGAATTAAGGCGAATAGCTATAGTCTCCTAATGGCGTGGTGGTTGTCAGCGGTCAACACACTAATTGAAGAGGCCGACAACCCAAGACTCCGACTCAATATTTTGTACTTAGCCCCAAGGCGACTTAGGGGATTTTTATTTTATCTCGAACCACATATTGGTTGAGACGGGAACGGCGGGAAGGTAGAAATGCAGACGAGATCAAGGGATAGAAGTGAAGCGATGGGGAAGGGTTCGATATGGCGCCTTCTTATTCGCTTCTCGGGACCATCAATAGTGTCCATGCTGGTAGCTTCCAGCTATAACCTGGTTGATGCCATCTTTGTCGGTCGGTTGGGTGCTGAGGCCCTGGCGGCGATGGCGGTCTCGTTTCCCTTAATGATATTCTTCGTCGCCATCGGCATGGGCATTGGTATCGGCTCTGCCGCTCTCATCTCACAACGGCTCGGCGCCGGGAAGAGAGACGAAGCCAGCCGGATAGCGGCCAACGGCATTATCTGGTTCCTCATCATCGCCGCGACGATAACAGTACTCGCCCTCTTCAACCTGGAGGGCTTACTCCGTCTGTTTGGCGCCACCGGCACTGTTCTGGAGTTGGCCAAGCGGTACATGTTCGTCGAAACTGCCTTCCTGATCTTCAACTTCTTCTCCATTGTCCTCGCCGAACTGGTCCGAGCCGAGGGCAACCCTGTACTGGCCAGCGCCTCACAGATCACGTCCGGCCTGGTAAACTGCGTCATGGACCCGATCCTGATATGGGGTTGGGGTTTCTTCCCGGAGGTGGGTATCGCTGGGGCCGCCTGGGCTACTACCGTGGGCCGCATCATCTCAGTGCTGATACTCCTCAGCTACCTGCTGTCCAAGCGCTCATCCTACAATCTGCGCCTCAGTTATTTTGCACCTAAACTCCAAATATTACGGGATATCTACCGCATTGGCTTCGCTACAGTAATCCGTATGTCGGCTGGGTCTTTTATTCAGATACTATCAGCGAGGATCGCCTCCTCTTTTGGCGTTTTGCCCCTGGCAGCGTTAGGTGTACTCTTCCGGGTCAATAGTTTCGCCTTTATGCCATGTATGGGCATCAGCCAGGGTATGTTACCCCTGGTGGGCTATAACTACGGGGCTAAGAAGCCGGAGCGGGTCGCCGAGGTAGTCACCAAAGGGGCGTTGGCTGCCTTCATCTGGGGTACATTCGTCTGGTTAATAGTCATGATCTTTGCCCGGCCGGTAATGTCCGTTTTCAACTCGGAACCAGACTTCCTCGAAATCGCCATAATCGCGATACGTATCTTCTCCCTGGGCTACTTCACCGTCGGAGTACAGATGGTACTCGGCGCTTTCTTCCAAGGTACAGGCAAGGGCCTGGCCTCCCTGCTCATCACCTCCTCCCGACAGGTCATCTTCCTGATACCTGGTATTCTGATTGGCAGCTCTCTATTTGGCCTGACAGGGCTGTGGGCGGCCTTCCCCATCGCTGATTTTCTGGCTGTCGCTCTCTCGCTAACATGGACTTACCTGGAGTTCCGTAAGACAGGTATGCGCTTCACCCTCCACCCCAACCTCCATCCCCAGCTAGCACAGGCTACTGATCCACCTGGAGGCGGTCAGCAGACCAAGCAATGAGATTATCGGTAACCTGACTAAATCAGACAGATATCCTGGCAGGTCCGGTGGTAGTACCTGTCACAGCCTTGAGAATGGAGTTGAAGCTGCCCCGTAGCTGATTCGGGGAATCCAAAGGTGCCTATCTATTCAGCTAGCGTTCGCGGACCTTCCGTCTCCGCCAGAGGCACAGACAACTGACTGGCGCTTTGCTGTACTTTGAGTTTGGCATCCCCTCAATTATGCTCTGACACCTTTACCCGCTTAAAATAAAACTAAATATCAGTGGTAGATTGCGACAACATTAACCTGAGAGCGGAGCTATGGTAAAATGAGTGTGGACTCTTCGTGCCAGACCAACCTAAAGGCTAGTCTTCTTTGCGGCAATAATAAAGAGCGGCAATAATAAAGAGGCAGTATTGACGAATTATCTTATAGCCGAACAACTGAGACGTTTACCCATCAGCCCCGGAGTCTACCTGATGAAGGACAAGGATAGCACCATCTTGTATGTTGGCAAGGCGGCTAACCTTTACAACCGGGTTAGGTCCTACTTTGGCAACAGCTACCGCCTTTCCCCCAAAAAAGCTCGCATGGTAGCCCGGGTAAGCTACCTGGACTTCTTCGTCACTGGTTCGGAACAAGAGGCCCTTATTCTGGAATTGAACCTCATCAAGAGACACCGCCCGCACTACAACGTCCGGCTCAAAGACGACAAGACTTATCCCTACCTGAAGATAGATATCAAACAAGATTGGCCGAGGGCATACATTACCCGGCGATTGGAAGACGACGGCAGCCGCTATTTCGGTCCGTTTGCCAGCGCCAGGTCCGTGCGTCAGACCCTCAAAGTGTTGAAGGGCATTTTCCCTTTCCGCACCTGTTCCAAACCAATCACCGGTAAAGATAAACGGCCGTGTCTTGAGTACCACATTCATCAATGCCTGGGGCCTTGCATCGGTTCTGTAACCGCAGCGGAGTACGCCGCCGTAGTCAGACAAATAGTCCTTTTCCTCGAAGGCAAGGAGGAGATGGTAGTTCAGGAACTGAAGAAGAAAATGGCCAGAGCCGCGGAGGCGCTGGATTTCGAGAAAGCCGCCCTGCTGCGAGACCAGATTCAGGCGATAGAAACCGTGATCGAAGCGCAGCACATCGCCACTAAGGTAAAGGGTGAGCAAGACGTGATTGCTTACATTAGTGAGAAGGACCAGGCCTATGTCCAGGTCTTCTTCATTCGTAACGGAAAACTAATCGGGCGAGAGAATTTCATACTGCAGGGGACCCAGTCCGAAACCCCAAAACAGGTCATGACTAATTTCGTGAAACAGTTTTACGCGTCAGCCGCCCAGATACCCCCGTTGATATTGCTACAACATCCGGTGGAAGACCGGGTTACCATTGAGCAGTGGCTGCGCAGCCGGAGAGGAGCCGGCGTCCATATTCAGGTGCCCTACCGGGGAAACAAGAAACAACTGGTCGACATCGTTGCCGAAAATGCCCAACGGGGCCTGGAGCAACTGCGGTTGAAGCAGATAGCTACGCCATCAGCGGTGACCGCCGCTCTAACCGAGCTGCAGGAGAACCTTAATCTCACCCGCTTGCCATCACGGATAGAGGGCTATGATATCTCTAACACCCAGGGAGCCGAAGCCGTGGGCAGCATGGTAGTTTTCGAAGAAGGCAAAGCCAGACCGGCTCACTACCGGCGCTTTCGTATCAAGACCGTATCCGGAGCCAACGATTATGCGATGCTCCAGGAAGTAATTAAAAGACGATTTAAGCGAATCCAACCAGAAGGAACAGCCGCGGCCGGAGACACGTGGGCAATTTTGCCGGACCTTATCCTGATCGACGGGGGGAAGGGCCAGCTCAACGCGGTACTGGAAGCCATGCGCTCAGTAGGGGCCGAATCGGTCCCCATCGCCAGTCTGGCTAAAGAAAACGAGGAGGTCTTTGTGCCCCATCGGGAGAGACCGATTGCCCTTCCCCGCAGTTCACCAGCCCTGCAACTGCTCCAACGTCTGCGGGATGAGGCGCACCGCTTTGCTCTGGGCTACCATCACCGGGTACATAAAAAGCAGGCCTTCGCTTCCGCACTGGACGCCATTCCCGGTGTGGGGCCAAAACGAAAACGCGAGCTATTAAGACACTTCGGTTCAGTTACAGCCATCCGGAACGCTTCCGTACCGGAACTGGCGTCTACCAAAGGGATAAATCAGAACGTTGCCCGGAAGATAAAGGAGTACCTGTAACTCTACATGCCAGCGAACTTACCGCCGCAATACATTGAAGCGGAAAAAGAATTCCGAGAGGCAAAGAGCCCCGAGGAAAAGATCGCCGCCCTGGAAGAAATGCTGGCGATAATGCCGAAGCATAAAGGCACTGACCATCTTCGTGCCGAGTTAAGGGGCCGAATCGCCAAGCTGAACCAGTTAGCGACCAAGAAGTCAGGGGCACGGCGGGCGTCGCTGATAGTGGAAAAGGAGGGAGTCGCCCAGG
>JAQTRN010000084.1 GCA_028711795.1 Dehalococcoidales bacterium
CCCTATTATCGCTCCAGAGCGAAGCAGCCGGCGTCGGCGGATGACCTGGTCGAAGCTATCCTTGATTTCGCTAACGCCCAGGATAGCCTGGGGGTGAAGCAACTCGGCTGCCAACAGGTCTTTGATTACTACCGGATCAAAAAGGATATCGAGGGGTGGGAGCCTGGCGACCTGGAGAATCAACATCACGGCGGCTTGGGGATCATTATGGATGATCTGGAGGAGGAGTTGGTGCTGGGTGCTACTCCTGGGGGAGACCTTCGCCTCACCGGTACTACTTTGAATATTGTAATAAAGTACCTCATTGGCGACAACCAGAAACGGCTGTCCGGGCGCCGTGCGTCTGGTTTTCTGGAGTCTGCCGAAAGGCCGATCACGGAGCGCAAGTCGGAGACTCGACGGTATACGAAGGGGGATGTGTCACGGGATATATCACCCCGGCATACCCTTCGCCAGATAGCCAGACAGAAGAAGAGCCTGTCCGATACGAACCAGCGCGACTTCAGAGTACACACCAGGGAGGACCGGCGGCGGAAGTTGGATATCGTGCTCTGCCTGGATACCAGTGGCTCAATGGGATTTCGCCATAAGCTGATGTACGCCCGGCTGATGGCTACCGGCCTGGCCAAACTGGTCACGGAGAGGGGAGACCGTATCGGTATTGTTGCCTTCGATGACCGAGGCAGTGCAACCTGGCCGCTCAGCGACAGCGGCAGTGATGTTATCATCAGCCATATTGCAGCTATCTCGGCTGATGGCAATACCAACATCGGGGACGGCATCAGGTGTGCTGGCGAGCTTCTGCTGGGCCAGCCCGGCCATAATAGAAAACATGTTATACTCATCACCGATGGAGAACCGACGGCTATCTCCCAGCAAACCTATGAGCAGCTTAAAGAGAGACGTGAAAAAGACCTGGGTGAAGAGTATGCTATTCTGGAAACGAGGAAAGTAGCGGTGCGGGGGGTGACGGTATCGGTCATTCATATTACCGGCGACCGTGATGGTGGCCAGAGATTTGTGGCGGATGTCGCCAGGGCTGGCAAAGGTAAGATACTAAAGATTGCCCGTCTGGCGGACATCAAAAAATTCTTCCAGTGAGAAACTGAAAAAGGAGGCGGTCATGGCAGAGGTTAGCTCAATTCGTGTTTACAGAGGTATACCTATGAAGATGCGAGATGGCGTGGTGCTCTATGCGGACGTCTACCGCCCTGTTGATCAGGGGAAGCACCCGGCTATTGTAGCCCGTACTCCTTACAACAAGACACAGAGCGGGGATAGCGACTACCTGTCGGCGGTGCGGGCTGCTTTCGCCGGCTATGCCTATGTCATACAGGATACCCGGGGCCGGTTTGCGTCCGAAGGCGAATGGAAATTCGGCATGCCCGAAGGCGAGGATGGTTATGATACTGTCGAGGCCGTGGCGGCCGAGCCCTGGTGTGATGGCAATGTTGGTCTGACCGGGGTCTCTTATCTCGGTGGTAACCTGTGGCAGGCAGCGGCTGAGAACCCGCCACACCTGAAAGCGGTTGCTCCTTCGATCACCGTGTGGGGGCCACTTCGTGAGCCCAGAATGAGTGGTGCCGTTGATTTTGAACAGGCATTAAGCTGGTTCGTTTTGATGGCTACAGAGATAGTGGAACGGATGAAAAGACAGGGTAAAGATGTTGCCAGGACACAGGCAATGCTGGAGCAGGCCCGGTTCAATCTAAGTGAGGTATACAGTTATTTGCCGGTTAAGGATATCCCGCACTTCCAGGCTGAAGGTCTGTCTCAGGGTTTTCGCTCGCGGGTAACCGAAGCCTTGCCGCCGGAAGTGAAGACGGAGCAGGACTTATTCTGGCCGTACCATAAGGTGACTGTTCCCTGCTTCCATGCCGGTAGCTGGTACGATATATACCTGGGGAGTCTGTTTACCAATTTTCTCGGCATGCGTGAGCAGGGGGGCTCGGTGATCGCCCGGCAGGGACAATACCTCCTGTGCGGACCGTGGGCCCATAGCGCCAGCCTGGATGCCTATGTCGGCGGCCTCCACTTCGGCCCGGCTGGCTCCGGCGTGGCGGCTTCAGTCATCGACCGACATCTAAAGTTCTTCAATAAATATCTGCGCGGGATCGGGGCGGACCCGCCCAATCCGCCAGTTCACTACTTTGTCATGGGCTTGAACCGGTGGCGTGATGCTGAAACCTGGCCGCTCCCGGAGACCGAATGGCAGCGTTTCTTTCTGCACAGCCGGGGTCGTGCTAATACTCTGGCCGGCGAGGGGTTGTTGGACCGCAATTCTCCCGGTCCGGAATCACCGGATGTCTTCGTCTATGATCCCCGGTTTCCCGTGCCGACTCTGGGCGGGCGCGTGCTGGCCTCAGGCACGCTGGTACCCGGGCCCTTTGACCAAACTCCGGTTGAGAAACGGAGTGATGTGCTCTGCTATACGACTCCCTGGTTGGAGAACGATCTGGAAGTCACCGGGCCGCTGAAGCTGCATCTCTTCGCCGCGACATCGGCTAGAGACACCGATTTTGTGGCGAAACTGGTGGATGTCTACCCTGATGGCGCCGCCTATAACGTTACCGAGGGCGTAATTCGGGCCCGCTATCGCCAATCACCTCTGCAACCGGTACCGGTCAATTCCGGGCAGGTTTATGAATACGTTATCGACCTGGCGCACACAAGCGTCGTCTTCAGGAGAGGTCATCGCATCAGAATAGACATCACCAGCAGTAACTTCCCAAAGATTGACCGTAATTTAAACACCGGTCATCCGTTCGGTGAGGATGTGGCTGGTGTGCCGGCGGTGCAGACAGTCCACCACGAGGTTAGCTACCCATCGTACATCGACCTGCCGGTGATACCGGCCACTAAAGCCATCAAGGGATAGTGTCCACCGAAGATTCTATCCGGTGGACTCCTCTGTGGTCTGACTGGCGGTCATGCCGTAGCGGTTAGGTCTACTAGCCGGACTACCTTTTCCGTACCAGCTCGAAAAGGATACCGCCGATGGTGTCGGTAGCCAGGTAGATGCCTCGGATAGGGTCACCCTTGGCTCCGCGTGTGCTGTATATGCCCTTGAAGCCTTTTTTCTCCATCTCGGCAATCTCATTATCAAGGTCATCCACTCTGAAGCCCAAGTGGTTGATGCCCTCGCCATGTTTATCTAAGAACTCCTGCTGGATAGAGTGTCCGGAGACGGGCTGCACCAGTTCGAAGTCTACCGGCCCCAGCCGGGCAACGGCCACCCGGTTCTCGATATCGGGCGCTGGCTTGCCGCGCATCTCCCGGTACCAGCCGGATACACTGGTGGTCTTGAACGGTCCGATCCCCAGCGATTCATAATATTTGATCGCCCGCTCCAGGTCCCTAACCACCACGCCTATCTGGAACATTTCGTGACCTTGCGAATATGGCCATTTCTCCTTGTCCATTTGTTTCCTGGAACCTCCTTTACATAATAACATTAGATACGAACGGTTTGGTTTCACGGGAACCTGGCCGTGATGCCGCTAACGTTGCTCAGGATTCTACCACTATCAACGTTAACGGGCAACAGAAATGTGGCAATTCCTTTCCGAGCCAGGCGACTCATATCTGCTTCACTGGAGCTGCAACGCGAGATTGTCACCAAAGTGGCGCCACCAGCGGGCTTGCCTTAAGGTACTTTAAGGCGAATTTTCCACGGCGTTGGCCCTATATTCAGTAGATGTTGGAAACGAAAGCCTTTTCAGTATATAATTGCGCCAGTGTGAGAATTGAGGACCTGCCTGGAGAGTTATAGGCGGTTCTCGGAAGGAGGAGAGATCACGGAAGATAGAGTCGCCATTTTCATAGATGGGAGTAATTTGTACCATGCCCTGCGGGGCAATTTCGGGCGCTACGACCTCAATTTTGCCGAGTTTGCCAGTAAGCTGTGTGGCTCCAGACGTTTGTTCCGGACATATTACTATAATATTCTGCAGGACTCGGTCCAGCGCCCCGATGGTTATCGGGAGCAGCAGGAATTTCTGGATGACCTGCGTAAGACTCCATACCTGGAGGTCCGATTGGGCGGTACCAAGGTGGCACAGGGCATACCGGTGGAGAAGGGCATAGATATTATGCTGGCTACAGACCTCCTGTATTTCGCCTGGAACGATTTTTACGATGTAGCGGTGCTGGTAAGCGGCGATGCTGATTTTGCCTACGCCCTTCAGGCAGTCAAGAATATGGGGAAGCATGTTGAAGTAGCCTACTTTGAGAGCAGTGTGTCCAAAGACCTTTTGGAAATAGTTGATAACCGGCATTTGCTCAACCGGGGCTTCTTTAGTGGCTTGTGGGCGGGTAAACGACGTATCAGACGACGGCGACCGGGCGGAGCCCCCAAAGGCAATATTATTCCCGCCAGAGATTCGACCTTCGGTAATCAGGGTTAGCGGTTCTCAGTCCCCACGATATTTAGGGACTATACAAAAAGGTGACGTCGGACTTGTCCGGCGTCACCTTTTTATTTCTGACTAGCCAGTAGAAATAACTATTTCTGAGTAGTGCTCAGTTTACCAGAACTGTCATGGAATAGCTATTCTGGGTGATGGCGACGGGATATGGGCTGGGTGCCCGAGCCTCCCTGGATTAGCTCCCGAATACCTCACGGTACAAAGTGACCCGGTCAAGCCGCTCCGGTACTGGCTCGAATCCCACTCCCGGCGTGTCTGTCAGAACGACGCGGTGATGTTCATCCTGCTCAATCGCCGGTTCGGTGATATCCTGCCGGTAGAAAAGACTTGATGGGAAGACATCGGCCGGATAAGTAAAGCCGGGTAATGTCGCCAGTGCGGTGCAGATGCCGGCACCCACTCCACTCTCCAGCATACCTCCCACCCAGGCTTCGATTCCAGCCTCCCGGGCCATATTATGGATCTGTAACGCATGGTGCAGTCCACCCACCCTCCCCGGCTTCACGTTCACCACGCGACAGGCGCCGAGCTTTAACGCCAGACGGAAGTCCCTCGGGTCCTTGATTGATTCATCCAGGCAGACGGGTGTTTCGATTTGTCGCTGGAGTTCAGCGTGCTCGATCAGGTCCGTGTGAAAGAGGGGTTGCTCAATCATCGCTAGATCGAACCGGTCAAATGCCCGTAGCGTCTCCAGGTCCTCATTCAGGTCATAACCGGCATTACAATCAACGTGGAAGACCGGCCTGGGGAAGGCCGACCGTACGGCCTCCAGCATCTCTATGTCCCAGCCGTGACGGACCTTGAGTTTGATCCTTGG